>JAEYTQ010000718.1 GCA_023433965.1 Pseudomonadota bacterium
CGCGTCATCGTGATCGGACAGAGATGGCCGGTCTCGACCTGCGCGGCGATATAGAACTTTGCGGCGCGTATGACCTCGGCGGCATCGCCCGCGGGTTTGCCGTTCGCCGTCCAGGTCGAATTGTGCACGCCGGCATGTGCACTATGCGCCATCAGCTCATGATAGGCCGGATGAAATTCGACCTGGTCGCGGCGGTTGCCTTTCGCATCGAAGCTCCGCAGCTTCGGCGTGTTCTCGTTGGCGAGACGCCCGCGATCGGCCATCGCCGCCGACCCCCAATGCGTGCCGAACGCAGATAGCTCGTGTTCCGCCGCCGCACCGCCATTGGCTCGGACCGCCTCGACCAGCGGCCGATCCACGGTGAACAGGTCGACGTCCTCGAACGGCGGCGACTGGTTAAAGACCTCATGGGTCGCAAAGCTCGGCTGGGTCATCGGTTTCCTCGGCGCGTCATCAGTTCCGGCGCGGCTGGATCGGGAAATCATAGGCGGCCCCGCCTCCCCCCGGCAGGGAAAAATGCCACCACTCCTTCGAATAGTTCACAAAGCCTTGCCGCGCCATCGCAGTCACCAGCCGCTTCCGCCAGACGCGCTGCTCCGGCGTGATCGATGGTGCCGCAGTGTGCCCCTTCGTGTCGGTACAGTCGTAGCCGGTGCCCATGTCGACACTTCCCTCCGGCGCGCGTGCCTCGACCGGCGCCGTGCAGTCGGCGTAGGACTTCGACGGATCATATCTGGCGGAATTGTCGGCCTTGAGATCGACCAGCGTGAGATCGAGCGCAGCGCCGGTCGAATGCTGCGAACGGCTCGCGATGTAGCCGAGACGGAACAACTCCGTCTTCGGGATCCTCGGGTTGTAGCGCCGCTCGGCCGCCGTCTCCCGGCCGTTCTGCGACCACTTCACCATGTCGAGTGAGGCCCGCGCGGGGCGATAGCAGTCGAACATCTTCAGCGACAGGTGCTGGGCCACCAGCTCCTGCTGGACCGCCTTCAGCCGCAGCCCCACATCGCGCTTCACCACGCATTCGCCGGCATTGTAGCCCGCCAGCGGCCGGCCGACGAAATTGTTCGCGGTGGCGTTGCGGATGTCCTGGATGATGCTGGGATCGATGTCGTGCAGATAGACGAAGTCGCCGGGGGGCGATTGGGCGTTGGCGGAGGAGACGATAGCGATTGATACAAGTGTAGTAAGAATTGGTTTCACGATGCTTCCTCGTCTCGGCGTCATTCCGGGGCGATGCGCAGCATCGAACCCGGAATCTCGAGATTCCGGGTCTGGCGCTTCCGCGCCATCCCGGAATGACTGAGATAGAGACAGATCAGGGGATAACTCGCATCCTCGCCTTTGCCCCTTGCTCCCCCCGCCATCCCACCCTATAGCTCTGCTTTTAATGACATCGAAATCGACCTTCGTCCTCGGCCACCGGCATTTGCTGGGCATCGAGGGCCTTTCCGCGGCCGACATCAGCGGCCTCCTCGACCTGTCCGAAGAATATGTCGAGGTCAACCGTCAGGTTGACAAGAAGCGCACCGTCCTGCGTGGACGGACGCAGGTGAACCTCTTCTTCGAGGCCTCCACCCGGACCCAATCCTCGTTCGAGCTCGCGGGCAAACGGCTCGGGGCCGACGTCATGAACATGTCGGTGTCGTCCTCCTCGATCCGCAAGGGCGAGACGCTGATCGACACCGCCGTGACGCTGAACGCGATGCACCCGGACATCCTGGTGGTGCGCCATCACGCCTCGGGCGCGGTGGAACTGCTGGCGCGCAAGGTCGACGGTTCCGTGATCAATGCCGGCGACGGCGCGCACGAACATCCGACCCAGGCGTTGCTGGACGCCCTCACCATCCGCCGCAACAAGGGCCGGATCGAGGGCCTCGTGGTGGCGATCTGCGGCGACGTGCTGCATTCGCGCGTCGCCCGCTCCAACATCATCCTGCTCAACACCATGGGCGCCCGTGTCCGCGTCGTCGGCCCCTCCACGCTCCTGCCGCCCGGGATCGAGCGGATGGGCGTCGAAGTGGCGCGCGACATGCGCGAGGGACTGAACGGCGCCGACATCGTCATGATGCTGCGGCTCCAGCGCGAGCGCATGAACGGCTCCTTCGTGCCCTCGTCATCAGAATACTTCCATTATTTCGGGCTCGACCAGAAGAAGCTTGCCTACGCCAAGCCGGATGCCCTGGTGATGCATCCGGGCCCGATGAACCGCGGCGTTGAGATCGACTCGATCGTGGCCGACGGCGCGCAGTCCCTGATCCGCGAACAGGTGGAGATGGGCGTCGCCGTACGCATGGCCGTGCTGGAAGCGCTCGCCCGCAACCTGCCGAACGCGTGATGCCGATGCTGACCGACCGCCGCCCCATCCTGCTCGCCAACGCCCGCGTGGTCGATCCCTCCAGGGATTTCGACGGCATCGCCGACGTTCTCATCGCCGACGGCACCATCCGCGAGACCCGCCGCGGCATTGGCGCGGCAGGCGTGCCAGAGGGCACCGACATCCTCAATTGCTCCGGCAAGATCGTGGCGCCGGGCCTGATCGACATGCGCGCCTTCGTCGGCGAGCCCGGCCTCAGCCACCGCGAGACCTTCGCCTCGGCGAGCCAGGCCGCCGCGACCGGCGGCATCACGACCATCATCTGCCAGCCCGCCACCTCGCCGGTCATCGACAATTCGGCGACCGTCGACTTCGTGATGCGCCGCGCCCGCGACACCGCCATCGTCAACATCCAGCCGATGGCGGCGCTCACCAAGGGCCTGCACGGCAAGGAGATGACCGAGAGCGGCCTGCTGAAGGCCGCCGGCGCCGTTGCCTTCACCGACGGCGCCAGAAGCGTCACCAATGCCTTGGTGATGCGCCGCACCCTCACCTATG
>JAEYTQ010000578.1 GCA_023433965.1 Pseudomonadota bacterium
ACTTTCCCTACCGGTCCGCTTCGACGCGCACGATCCGCGCGCCGACGGATATACGAGGCAGGTCGAGCTTCATCGCGAGCGCGTCGTGCTGCGCCGTGCCGTGCGCGGCATGCGGATGGCGATCAACGTGCGCGTGGCCGACTTCACCGGCGTCGCCTTGCGCGGCAATGACGAAGCGCAGACCCTCGTCCTCGTGCATCGCGATCCGTCGCTGTCCGTTCCGCTGCTGGTCGGCGCCGGTGCCGAGGAGATCGCGCAAGCCTGGGCGATCTGGAGCGAGATCTTCGCGCTGCCGCAGCTCGACGAAGGCGCCCGCAAGCCCGCAGCCCGCCGCCGCCGCGCCAATGCGATCCGCGCCCGCCGCCCGAAATTCCTGATGCGCCGGCGTGTTGCGATGGCGCGCGAACTCACCATTCATCAGGGCGAGCGCGAGATCATCGCGCGGAATTGAGCGGCAACCACAGCTGCCGTGGCGTGGGTTAGTTTAGCCGAAGGCGTAACCCACCAACTTCCGCATAGAGAGCAAAGCGGTGGATTACGCTTCGCTAATCCACCCTACGAATTACGCAGCCCGCATCACCGCGTCGGCGAGCAATCCCGCGAACAGCAGCAGGCCCGCATCCCTGTTCGACTTGAACAGGCGCAGGCACAGCTCGGAATTGTCGATCTTCAAGCGCACGATCTGCCACGCTAGATGCGCGGCGAAGGCGGCAAGGCCGAGCCAGCCCGGCCAGCGCGCATCGGCCGAGGCTAGCGCCACACCGATCAGCATCACTGCGAGCCCGTAGAACAGGACCAGCGCCTGGTGCGTATGCGCACCGAACAGGCGCGCGGTGGACTTGATGCCGATCAGCGCGTCGTCCTCGGCGTCCTGATGCGCGTAGATCGTGTCGTAACCGATCACCCAGGAGATCGCACCGGCATAGAGCACCATCGCGGTGATGTCGATGCGTCCGAAGACGACGGCAAACCCCATCAGGGCACCCCAGGAGAAGGCCAGCCCGAGCACGATTTGCGGCCACCAGGTGATGCGCTTCATGAAGGGATAGACGGCGACGATTACCAGCGAGGCGATGCCGGTCAGGACCGCGAAGCGGTTGAACTGCAACAGCACCAAGAGGCCGATCAGCGCCTGCGCGACCAGGAAGACCAGCGCCTGCTTCGTGGTTACCTGCCCTGACGGCAGCGGCCGCGAGCGGGTGCGCTCGACCTTGCCGTCGAGGTCGCGGTCGGTGATGTCGTTCCAGGTGCAGCCGGCCCCTCGCATCACGAAGGCGCCGACGAAGAACAGCGCGATGGTGAGCGGCAGGCCGCGGACGTCATGTGCCATGCCGCTGGCGAGCGCCGCCGACCACCAGCACGGCATCAACAGAAGCCAGGAGCCGATCGGACGGTCGAAGCGGGACAGGCGCAAATAGGGCCGCGCCCATGGCGGGGCCAGCGTATCGACCCAGTTGCCGGTGGAATCGGCAACGCGGGCGGATGTGCTAGTGCCCACTTTTCGAAGTTCGTATTCCATCGCGGCGCAGTCCGGTACGAACTTCGAAAACTACAAGGGCACTAGCAAGAACGTCATAATGCACGTGCCGCTTATCGATTTGAAGTGCCTATGAGGGCCCGCGGCAAGCACCGAAGGAACTTCAAATCGGCGGCACGTGTATCATCGGGTCAAGACGTTGCCGTTGAGCGTATCGAAGGTGCTGCCGCCCTTCTTGCCGACGTTGGCCTCGGGCGCCGATCCCGATCCCAGCACCTCGCTGAGCGAGGGGCCGGCGGGGCGCGCCTGCTGCTGCTGCATCTGCATTGCAACGTTACAGACCTTCGCCGCCATGGCCTCGGTGTTCTTGTGGCCGTCCTTCATCTGCGCGCCGATCTGCGGCGGGATTCCGCATTTGGCGGCGTTGGCCTCGATATACTTGATCATCTTGGTCTCGGCCTGGCTGAAATTGCGGATCAGCTTGCAGGCCTCGTCCGGTGGCGCGCGACGGTCGCTCGCCGCTTTGATCAGCTTGCCGCGCTTCTCGGCCTCCTCGCGCAGCGGAACGAAGGCCTTCATGCAGTCCTCGCCGGGACCGGCTTGCGTCGGCGGAGCGGCGCTGAAAGCTCCGGCGCCACCAAGTGGCGCAGCGCCATTCACCGGAAAGGACGATTGCGGCGCCGCGCCGACCGAAGCGGCCGGGGCCGAACCGTTGACCGGGGGAAATGGGGAACTGGCAGCCGCCTGATTGGGTAGCGGTGCTGGGAACGCGCTTTGCGCATAGGCGCCAGCGGCGCCCATCGCGACCATGGCGGCAGTGACAGGAACCATCAAATGACGGATCATCAATTTGGTCTCTCCGGCAGGAGCTTACGGGGTTCAGGGCTTCTCTTATGAAGCGCAACCAGCGTGTTCGCGTTTTTACGATTCCCGCCGGCGGTTAACAACCCGTGGAATAGGGCGGGAGCGCGGCGCTGGGACGCACCAGCCTGGCAAAATTTACCCCGAAACGGCTCCTTTCGGTTAAGAACGGCCGGCAATCGGACCCTCGAGCGATGCCTTCCCACGATTTTCGTGCCCCACGCCTGTTCGTCGACGCCCCCCTGGCCCAGGACGCAAGGGTGGCGCTCGACCGCGACCAGAGCAACTATCTCGGCAATGTGCTGCGGCTGGCCGCCGGGGCCGAGGTCCTCGCCTTCAACGGCCGGGACGGCGAGTGGCAGGCGGCCATCGAGGGCCGCAAGCGGGCGGATGGCCTCGTCATCCTCCAGCAGACCCGGCCCCAGGACCGGCTCGCCGACCTCACCTACGTCTTCGCCCCGCTCAAGCATGCACGGCTGGATTACATGGTGCAGAAGGCCGTCGAGATGGGCGCAGCCGCCCTGCAGCCGGTTCTGACCCGGTTCACCCAGGTCTCCCGGGTCAACACCGAGCGGATGCGGGCCAATGTGGTCGAGGCGGCCGAGCAGTGCGGCATCCTCAGCATCGCCACCGTCGCCGAACCGGTGCCGCTGGAGCGGTATCTCAGCCAACGCCCAGCGGACCGCCTGCTGATCTTCTGCGACGAGGCGGCGGAGATCCAGGATCCCGTCGAGGGCCTGCAAGACGCACGCGAGGCGGTCAAAGGTATCGACGTGCTGATCGGCCCCGAAGGCGGCTTCGCCGAGGAAGAACGAGCCCTATTGCTGCGGCATCCCAATATCCTGA
>JAEYTQ010000773.1 GCA_023433965.1 Pseudomonadota bacterium
AAAGGAGCTCCTCACATCCCGCAAACCTCGCCGGCCGGGAAGCCGGACAAAGGTGGAAGAAGCGTTGTTGCAGCGCAACCAGGATCCTCGAGAAGGCCATCGCGTCGCTCCGCCGGCGGCGCACGACGTTTTGCTTACACTGTAAACCAAGCGCCTTGATTTTCGAATTGCGGCGTGTTTCTTTCGTATGAAAGGCAATACGAAAGCGGTTCGCGTCCATGATGGCGCTGCCGAAGATAATGCCTGCTGAATCAACGGGGAGGGACGAATGTCGCACATCGCGCGCAAGTCAGGATTTTTGCTGCTTCTCGGAATGGTCGCGTCGTCGCCCGTGCCGGCGCTTGCAGAGGACAAGGTGGAGTTGCTGCCGCCGAACCTGCTCGAGGCGACCTCGCCGGACATGACCCCTGCCGGGAAATTCAAGAAGGATGCGCCGTGGAAGATCGGCATGTCGTTTCCGGGTGTCGGCAACACCTGGATCGTTCAGATGGCCGAGGAAACGAAATACGAGGCGGCGCGCAATCCGAAGATCAAGCAGTTCATCTTCACCGAGGCGAACTGGCAGCCGGCCAAGCAGGTCGCCGACATGGAGGACCTGATCGCACAGAAGGTCGACGTGTTGATCGTTGCGCCTCTCGCGCCGCCTCTGGTCAAGAAGCAGGTCGATGCCGCGGTCGCCGCGGGCATTCCCGTGATCAACTTCGGAACGAGCAACGGCGAATTGGCGTCGACGGTCGAGATCATGGGCGGCGGAGAGCGCTTCGGCGAGGTCGGCGGCAAATTCCTGGTCCAGAAGCTCGGCGGCAAGGGAACGATCTGGGCGTTTCGCGGCGTCGCCGGGGTCGGTGAGGAAATCCTGCGCTACAACGGCTTCCGCAAGGCGATCGAAGGCACGAACCTGAAGATCGGCTCCGAGGTCTACGGCGACTGGAACTACACCAAGGGCAAGCAGCTCTGCGAAAATCTCGTCCTGTCCGGTCAGCCGGTCGACGGAATCTGGTTCTCCGGCGCCGACATGACGCGAGCCTGCATCGACGTCTTCAAGGAGTCCGGCAAGCCGCTGGTCCCGATGACGGGCGAAGCCAACAACGGTTTCCTGCGGGCGTGGACGGAGTCGAAGGTCGAGGCCGTTTCCCCGATCTTCACTCCGGGTCTCGGCCCCGCCGTGCTTCGGGCGGCGGTTGCCCTTCTCGAAGGCAAGTCGTTGCACAAGACGTACTATTCGTCGCCGGCGCCAATCGACAACACCAATCTGAAGTCCTACTACCGGCCCGACCTGAACGACTCCTTCTGGGTGACCTCGACGCTGCCGGAGGCGGAAATCCAGAAGATGTTCAAGCGCTAGGCACGCGTGGGGACCGGACGAGGTGCCGTCGATGGCAAGAGCCCGCCCTCCGGGTGAAGCGTCGCGAAGCGGCGTTTCGCCTCCGATGATCTGTTTCGACAAGGTCACCAAGCGCTTCGGATCGAACGTGGCGCTGAGCGATGTGTGTCTGGACGGCCTGGCCGGCTCCGTTCATGCCGTCACCGGCGAAAACGGGGCCGGGAAGTCCACGTTGATGAACCTGCTGGCCGGTGTTCACAGGCCGGACGAAGGGCGGATCCTGCTCGGCGGCGAGCCCGTTTGGCTCGACAGCCCCCACCACGCGCAGCGTCTGGGCATCTCCACCATTTTCCAGGAGCTGACGCTGCTGCCAAATCTCACGGTGGCCGAGAATCTCTTTCTCGGTCGAGAGCCGGCGCGCCGCGGCATGGTCGACCGCAGAACCATGCGTGCGAGGGCGGAGGTCGCCTTGCAGCGCCTTGGCAGCCGGATCGGTGTCGACGCATATTGCGGCGAGCTCTCCGTTGCCGATCAGCAATTGGTGGAGATCGCCAAGGGAATCTCGGCCGATGCGGACATCTTCATCTTCGACGAGCCGACCGCCGCGCTGAACGCGCCCGAGGTCGAGAAGCTCGGGGAATTGATCGCCTCACTCAAGTCGGAAGGGAAGCTGATCTTCTACGTCAGCCATCGGCTCGATGAGATCTTCAGGTTTTGCGACCAGGTCTCGGTGCTCAAGGACGGCTTCCATGTCGCGACGCGGGCCGCGCGGGATCTCACCCACGACGAGCTCATCTCGCTCATGGTTGGGCGCGTGCTCACGCAATTCTATCCTGTTCGCAAGCCGCCGCAGGATTCCCTGCCTTCTGCGCTCGACGTGTCCGGCCTGATCCCGGTGGAAGGCGGGACGCCGGTTTCGTTCGCAGCGCGGCGCGGCGAAATTCTCGGACTTTCCGGACTGGAGGGACAGGGGCAACGCGACATCATCCGTACGATTGCAGGATTGCAACCGGCGATCCAGGGACAGGTGAGAAAGTCGCGCGCTGCCGAGGGCGCCATGCTGCCCCTCGACCTCACCGTGGTCGCCACCGCGCTGGCGGGCGTCGGCTTCGTGCCCGAAGACCGCAAGTCGGAGGGACTCTATCTCTCGCTGTCGATCTCGGAAAACATCGTGCTCGGCATGCTGCGCCGCTGCTCGGTCTGGCAACGCGCCAGGGTCAGGACCGACCTCATCGCAGGCCTCATGGAGCGCATGCGGGTTCGGGCGACGAGCCCCCGGCAACTGGTTGGAATGCTGTCGGGCGGCAATCAGCAGAAGGTCATGATCGGACGCTGGCTGGCGTCCGGCGTCGATGTGCTTCTTCTGGAGGAGCCGACCCGCGGCGTCGATGTCGGCGCCAAGGCCGAGATCTATGCATTGCTGCGGGATTTTGCCGACGGCGGAGGGGCGGTCGTGCTGACATCGAGCGAATTGCCGGAATTGCTGGGACTCTGCGACCGGATACTGGTCATACGGGGCGGGGCGGTCACCGCGGAACTGGACGGCGCCACGACCAGCGAGGAGGAGGTGATGCGCTTTGCCTTGACCGAACCGTCTTCCGCCGCCCAACCGCAGGCCGGGAGCGTCAATGCTTGAAGCTTTGCGCAAGCC
>JAEYTQ010000803.1 GCA_023433965.1 Pseudomonadota bacterium
CGCCGTATTTGCGCCCCTCCTTGGCGATGCGCGACACCGCCTTGCGGGTCGGGCCGAAGCCGATGTTGCGGTCGGCGGAAGCATAGCGATGCGCTTCCTCGCAGACGAACAGCAGCGGCGAGACGCCGTCGCTCCACAGGCCGAAATCGAATGCCATGCGGCATAGCACCGAGACCACGGAATCGATCACCTCGGCCGGGAAGCCGGCGAGCTGCATCACCGTCATCGGCTTGCCGTTCGCGGGCAGGCGGAACAGATGGCTGATCACCTCGGCCATGGTGTCGCCGCCGACATTGGCGTTGTCGAACATGAAGGCGTAGCGCGGGTCGTTGCGCACGGCTTCTATGCGCGAGATCAGCTTGTGGTAGATGATGCGCGAGGAGCGGTTCTCAAGCTTGCCCATGCGTTCGTCGATCAGCGACAGCAGGTCGACGAGGCGATAGGGAACCGGCGTGTCGACGGTGTAGCCGATCTGCTTGGGATCGATGCGCTTCAGGCCGATGCGATCGGCGTTCTGGTTCTGGGTGTAGACACCCTTGGCGAGCGGGATCACCTCGGCGAGGATGTCGAGCTCATCCGGCACGCCCGCGCGGCCGCCGAAAAGCACGTCGACGATTTCCTCGAAGTTGAACAGCCAGAACGGCAGCTTCAGGTTTCGCGGGTTGAGCACCAGCGCGCGGTCGCCGAAGCAGCGGCCATATTCGTTGTGGACGTCGAGCAGGAAGATGCGCAAGTTCGGCCGCGCCTTCAGGATCTCGTTGAGCAGCAGCGAGACGCCGGTCGACTTGCCGACGCCGGTCGATCCCAGCACCGCAAAGTGCTTGGACAGCATTTCCTCGACATCGACATAGGCGACGACGGAGCGATCCTGCTGGAGGAAGCCGACATTGATCTGGTCCGACCCGGTCGGGGCGTAGATCGTGCGCAATTCCTGGCTGGTGATCAGGTCGACGGCGTCGCCGATGGTCGGATAATTGGTGACGCCGCGCTGGAATTTGGCCTTGTCCGCGGCGTTGAGGATCTCGCCGAGCAGGTCCACCGAGGCGATGGCGATGTAGTTGTCGGAGCTCGACAGATTCTCGCACGACACCTCGGTGATCATCGCGACGATGACCGAGCTGGCGCAACGAATGCTGACGAAGCGGCCGACGGTCGCCCGAACCTCCGAAATCGGCATCCGGCTTTCAGCCAGAAGCCCGACCCGGGCCAGCGACCCGCGAACCGAAATCACGCGTCCAAAGGATGTCACGATCAGTGAACCTGGCAAGAGCAAGCGATTTGCTCCCGACTATGCGCGGCCCTCGCTGCACAAACGGTTAAGCGGCAGGCGCCACCGCTTCGTTAAATCCATGACAATTCGGCCAGCGGCTTTGTTCCGATGGTATCGTTTTGGGCAGGAATTGCGGGAAAATGCTGCAGTTCCCACCGATGGGGGCATGGAGCCATCAAAGAAAATTTTACCATGCGGACAGCCATGGCTTTGGCAGGGCGTTGAGTGTCCGAGCAAGCCTCGTTCACCCGAGGGAGGATGTTTGATTTGTTGACGAGACCTAATCATTTGTACATTAGTACAAATGGGCGCGGCCCTCAGCGCCGCCTTTGAATGTGTGAGCGCGTTGCAGTTCTGCGTCCGATTGCGCGGTCCGGTCCGGCGGATCGCTCGCTAGGCTCTGGAGGACCACATGCAGCCCGAACCGATCCTCGATCTCGCTCATCTCGGCCATATGGAGCTGCTGACCCCGAAGCCCGACGAGAGCCTGAAATTCTTCGTCGACGTCATGGGCATGACCGTCAGCGGTCGGAAGGGCGAGTCGGTCTATTTGCGCGGCTGGGACGATTACGAGCGCTATTCGCTCAAGCTGACGGCCTCGAACACCTCGGGCATGGGCCACATGGCGTTGCGCGCGCGCAGCCAGCAGGCGCTGGAGCGCCGCGTCGCCGCACTGAAGGGATCCGGCTTCGACATCGGCTGGATCGACGGCGACATGGGGCAGGGGCCGACCTTCCGCTGCCGCGACCCCGATGGCCACATCGTCGAGCTCTATCACGAGACGGAATGGTATCAAGCCCCGCCCGAGCTTAGACCTGCGCTGAAGAACCAGGCGCAGCGCTTTCCGGCCCGCGGCGTCAACGTCCGCCGGCTCGACCACCTCAACTGCCTCGCCGTGGACATCAAGGCCAACCGCGAGTTCTTCGAAACTTACCTCGGCTGCCGGCTCACCGAGCAGATCGTGCTCAACGACGGCCGCGAGGCGGCGATGTGGCTGACCATGTCGAACAAGAGCTACGACTTCGCCTATTCGCTCGACCATTCAGGCGTGCCCGGTCGCTTCCATCACGTCACCTATGCGCTCGACAGCCGCGAGGAAATTCTTCGCGCGGCCGACATCTTCCTTGAGAACGGCGTGCATATCGAGACCGGCCCGCACAAGCACGCGATCCAGCAGACCTTCTTCCTCTACGTCTACGAGCCCGGCGGCAACCGCGTCGAGGTCGCCAATGCCGGCGCGCGGCTCATCCTCGCGCCCGACTGGAAGCCGATCGTGTGGACGGAAGAGGAGCGCAAGAAAGGCCAGGCTTGGGGATTGAAGACGATCGAGTCCTTCCACACCCACGGCACGCCGCCGGTGGAGGCGAAGCATGGGTAACGTATTCACGCAGTGTCATTCCGGGGCTCCCTCGCTATGCTCGGGCCCCGGAATGACGTTTAGCGGGTTGAACTCCGCACCCGCGCGATCGTCTCGCGCAAGCCGGTCCAGGCCGGCTTGTCCGGCGCGAACTGCCTGCGCAGGAAGTTCACGAGCTCCTCGATCTGCGCATCGCTCATGCTGTTCCTGAACGCGGGCATGTAGCCGAGGTCGCTGGAGACCGGATCGGTGATGCCGTGCAGGATCACCTGCACGAGATTGTCCGCCTTCGCGCTGTGGATGTTGCTGTTGAGCGCGAGCGAAGGCCTTGTGCCGAACAGCGGCAGGCCGCCGACCTCGTGGCAGACGGCGCAGGCGCCCTGATAGAGCCGCCCGCCGGGCGAGGAGGCGGTGGTGACTTGAGTGGCGCTTTCCAGATTTGCGGCGAGCGCAGGCGCATCGGCTGTTTTGTCGTTGAATGAGTTGAGATAGACCGCCATCGCACGGATGTCCTGGTCTGGGAGCGCCTTGAGATCCCTCACCACAGGTGCCATCGGTCCGGCGGCCACGCCGTGATGGCGCGAATGGCCGGTGCGCAAATAGGCGTAGAGCTCGTCCTCGTTCCACGGGACCGGCGCGTGCGAGATCGAGGTCAGCGCCGGCGCTTCCCACCCCTCGGCGAAGCCGCCGGCGAGGTAGGCATTGCGCTGCTCGGCGCCGAGCGCGTTGCGCGGCGAATGGCAGCCGCTGCAATGGCCGAGACCTTCGACCAGATAGGCGCCGCGATTCCATTGCTCGGATTTGGCGGGATCGGGCTTGAATTCTTTGTTCTGGTGGAACAGCGCATTCCACCCGGCGAGCAGCGGGCGCAGGTTGAACGGGAAGGCGAGCGCATTCGCCGGCGCCGTCGCGCGCACCGCGGGCTGTGCCATCAGGTAGGCATAGAGCGCCTGCATGTCGGCATCGCTGGTTTTCGCGAAATGCGTGTAGGGGAAGGCGGGATAAAGCTGGCGGCCGTCGCGATGCAGTCCGTCGCGCATCGCGCGCTCGAAGGCGGGATAGGACCAGGCACCGATCCCGGTCTCGACGTCGGGCGTAATGTTGGTCGAATGGATCGTGCCGAATGGCGTCTCCAATGCGCGACCGCCGGCGTTGAGCGTGCCGCCAATGCTGGTATGGCACTCCGCACAATTGCCGAGCGCTGCGAGCTGCTCGCCGCGCGCAATCGTCGCCGCGGAATAGACCGACGCGTCGGGCCGTGCGATCGGCGCAATCGCACGGGCAGGAAGAAGCGCGGCGCCGATGCCGATCGCGGCGGTGCAGACGGCCGCGATCGCTGAGAAGATGCCGGCGCGCTTCGCGAATGGATTCGCCCAGACGCGTGACGGCGGCGAGGCGGCGGGCGCGGGCAGGACCTGCGGCGTCGCCGCCGCATCACCGTGCAACCCTTTCAGGATGCGCTCGGGCGTGAACGGCGGCTCGCGAAAGCGCACGCCGGTGGCGTCGAAGATCGCGTTGGCAATCGCCGCCGCGCTCGGGACTGAAGCAGACTCGCCGACGCCGAGCGGCGGCTGGTCCTGGCGCGGCAGCATCAGAACGTCGATCTTGGGCACGTCGGGGAAGGGGATGATCGGATAGGCGCCCCATTCGCGCGCAGCGACGGCACCGCGCTCGAACGAGACTTCCTCCATCAGCGCGCGGCTGGTGGACTGGATGACGTTGCCGTGGATCTGGTGGCGAACGCCGTCCGAGTTGATCATCAGGCCGGAATCCTGCCCGGCGACGACGCGGGTGACGCTGACGTCGCCGGTGGTCTTGTTCACCGCGACGTCGGTGACCCAGGCCGACCACGCCGCGCCATAGCCGGGAAACTTGCTGTGGACATAGAGTGCATAGGCAAAGCCGCGGCCGTGAACGACCTCACCCTCCTTCTCCTGGCGAACCGGTCGCGGCTTCCAGCCGGCGCGCTCGGCCACCGCGTTGACGAGATCGACGGCGCGCGGGTCTTTCAGGTAGCGCAGGCGATATTCGATGGGGTCGACGCCGGCCTCGGTGGCGGCCTCGTCGATATAGGACTCATGCGCGAACGTGTTCGGCAGCGCCGAGACGCCGCGGAACCAGGAGGCGCGCACGATCGGCGCCATGTCATGGGCGACGACGCGCATGTTGTCGTAGTCGTAGGGCGGGATGGCGGTGCGGTCGCCCATCTCGAGCACGGCGGGCTCCGGCGAGATCCGACCCGTCAGGAGCAGCGCCAGCGTTGGCGCGGCGTTCGAGGGATAGCGGGTGGCGAGGTCGTAGGCGGCGATGCCGCCGTCGGCATCGAGGCCGCCATTGACGTCGATGAGCTGGGCGGTGCCCTTGGGCTCCCATGCGTGCTCCTGCTCACGCGTCAGCTGCACGCGCACGGGACGGCCAACGGCGCGCGACAGCAGCAGTGCATCGGCGGTGACATCGTCGGCGCAGTTGCGGCCGTAGCAGCCGGCGGCCTCCAGCCGGATCACCTCGATCTCGCTCTCGGGACGCTCGATCAGCAGGGCGAGATCGCTGCGCAGCACGTGCGGGTTCTGCGTGCCGGACCAGACCCGGATGTTGCCGTGCTGG
>JAEYTQ010000813.1 GCA_023433965.1 Pseudomonadota bacterium
CGTCCCTTCATGTCCGGTATGCTGAGAACCCAGGGTTCTTTGCCGACATCGAAGAAGGAGGTGGTGTACAGCGTATCCGCGTTCGGCGCGGTGACGTCCCGAAACGAAGCGTCCGGGTATTGACGTAACTTGATGATGTGGCCCATCGGGCCCCGCGTACCCACGGGTTCCGCGACGTTGGTGATGATGCGGCGCGTCATCTCCATGGTCACGAGGGGGTAGCCGAAGATATAGGCATCGCTCGCCAGCCAGAAGTCCTCGAGGCCTTGCCCGATGCCGAGGAAGGCTCCCTCTTCGGCGAACGCCGAAGGCGCAATCGCGGCGCTGCTCAACAATCCCATGCCGGCGAGCGCTAGATTACGACGCGTGATATCCATGGTTTCTGTCTCCTCTGAATTCAATCAAACGAACTGGTAGAGTTGACTTCACGGTTGCATTTTGATTCCGAACTTCGCTCGCTTGTCGTTGAAGACCACCGCGATGGCTATTGCTCGCGTGGATAGAAGGTCTCCGCCGCGACACTTTTCGACTTCCGCGATACCGCCATTGATATACATCAATGACAGGCCCCCTCGTCCGCTTCCATGGCGCTTTCGCTGCCGCAGCGCTCTATGCATGTCGAGCCAATTGTTAGGGAAGGTTCAGAGGCCGGTCGGTGGGAGCGTCGGCGATGCGTCCGATCATGGTCGCGGCCCCGTTGCTGCCGCGCATAACCGACAGGTTGAATTTTCATCAGATGCGCAATGAATCGATGCGCCAATGCCGCATCACGCCAATCTGGGAGCTGACTGGGCCAGAATGAAATGTATGGCTGACATTTCTCAAATGAGACAGGATCAAGAACAACCCAGAAGTCGGAGGCTTACGCAAACGGACGCGGCCGGTCATGCCGGCCTGAACGGCGCGGCGCCACCAATCGTGTACCGCCCGCCGCCAGCTGGGTTAGGACTCGGCCGGACGAAGAGGCATGCGCTACTTCGAAACGCGCAGTTTGGAGATCGAGGTGCCGATCTGGGTGAAGGCGGTGTCGATCTCGCTCGGATTGCTCAGCATGAAGAAGTTCGACGAGCCGCTCGCGCAAGCCGGCAGCACGGGCGACACGCCCGTGCCGTCGTCGAGCTGGACGGCGTAGATCGTGGTATTCTTGCTCTTGACCGCGTCGCACAGCAGCTTCATCCGCGCGTCAATCTTGCCGCGCTCGGTGGACGACGTGCCCATGGTGCCGTCGCCGTTCCAGCGGTTGACCGTGTTCTGTCCGTCGGTGAACAGGATGATCACATGCTGGTAGACGTTGTTGACGTCCTCGGGAGGCGCGTTCAGCGGCGACTGCTGCAGCAGCGATAGCCAGCCCCACTGCAGTCCGATGGTCTGGTTGGTGCCTCCGTTCGCAGTCATCGCGTCGATGGTGCTCTTGACGGTCGAGAAGGTGCTGGTCAGCGGCAGCAGCTTGGCCGCCGGACAATACGGGTCCTGATCCGCCACGAACTGGGTGGCCAGCGCGGACGGAGCGGCGTCGGAAATGTCGTAGTTCTGGTCGCGGTCGGTGACGCAACCGTTCCAGTTCGACGTCGAAGGAGAGCCGACCGAATGGTTCCAGGAGTAGCCGTGCCCCTTGCACATGGCCATCGTGTACCAGGAGCTTCGCCCGACGCTGCAATAGGAATTGCCGCTGGAGTCCTCGGATTTCGGATCCCACAGGTCCCAGCGCAGCCAAGTTGCATTCTTCTGGTCCGTGCCGACGTTGACGGCGCTCGCGAACGGGACAACCGAGAACATGACGTCCCCGGTGGTCTTGGCGAGCGCCCCGACCTTGTCGACGAGGTTCTTGGACGCGGTCTTCAGGTTGGAAAGCTTGGTGCCGCTCATCGAACCGGTGTTGTCCAGAACCAGCGCGATGCGCAGCAGGCTGCTGCCCCAGGTCGAGGTCGAGGAGACGCCAAAATCCAAGGTCGGAAATCCGGCGATCTGCATGAAGTGGGACTTGATGGCACCCGACGCGGTCATCGCCACCGTCGAACCCTTGCCCGCGCTGTTGGGGGTGTAGCTCGCGGTCGCATGGACGCTCTGCACGTCGGTCTCGGTGTAAAGCGAGGCAAAATAAGCGGGGCCGGCGGTCGGGACCTGATCGACCGTGATCTTGCCATCCGAAAGATTCTTGGCGAGCATCAGCGAGGCTGAATCGAGCGCGCCCTGCATCGCGGTGCGGGCCCGGCTGGCGCGGCTGTAGTCGATCGCAGCGCCGACGAATGACAGGATCGGCACGAGGGCGATGGCGAACATGATTGCAATGTTGCCCCGCTCGTCCGAGGCGAAGCGGCAAAGCGAGGCGAGGCTGCGCGGGCTCGAGGTCATTGCAAAAGATCCTTTGCAATCGATGCAAGCAAGGACCCGTCAAATTGACGTTAAGTCATCGACTAAAATGCCACCTATGTGCCTTCGCACCAGTAAGGCGGCCCGGTGACGTCGGATCTGGATGCCGCCGACGCAACCGTGGCGCCTCCGTCCGCTGTCGGTGACGCTTCATGCATTTCCCATCTTGTCATCCTGCCTGAATAGTTGTTCAGTCCTTGCGGGGCGATTTGCATTTTTCGACTTGACGAAGCGCTGGGCTGCAGGGCGTGCGGCCGGCGCGTGGGACAGGAAGCGCGCCATGGTTTATCGGCGGACGCATCAAGTGGTGAAGCGCCTTGCGGCCCGGCGCAGTGCGATTCTGGCGGCGGCGCGGGAGGCGGCATCGGAAGGCGGGATGGCGGCGGTGCAGATCGCGCCGGTCGCGGTCCGGGCCAATGTCGCGGCCGGCACGGTCTATCGCTATTTCCCCTCCAAGGCCGACCTTATTTCCGAGCTCATCGCCGAGGTCTCCCGCGACGAGCTCGCGGCGATCCGGCGGGCGGCCGACGCCGCGCCGGGGCCGTCCTCGGCGCTGGCGGCCGCGGTCACCACCGTGGCGGT
Organism: Pseudomonadota bacterium; assembly: GCA_023433965.1. Taxonomy (GTDB): domain Bacteria; phylum Pseudomonadota; class Alphaproteobacteria; order Rhizobiales; family Xanthobacteraceae; genus Bradyrhizobium. The sequence goes on from JAEYTQ010000813.1 coordinate 2,953, forward strand.
GCATACGCTGTCGCAGCGCCGGCTGGCCTGGGGCATCCTGGCCGAGCCGGTCGATGTCGACGTCAGCGCCTCCCGGCTTGCCAGCCGGCGCGAGATCGCTGGCGAGATTGCCGGCCGGATCGATGCCGCCGTGCGTGCCGGCCACCTGCCGGCGCAGGACACGGCGCTTGCCGCTACCGCCTTGCTCGGCGCGCTGCACGAGGCCCTGGTCGGGCCGCTCGCGCCCGACAATCTCGACGATCCCGTCAAGATGCGCGATGCGGTGCAGACCGTGACGCTGCTGGCGCTGCGCGCGGTCGGCGTCATGGACGCCCGCGCCCGCGGCCTGGTGGTGC
>JAEYTQ010000820.1 GCA_023433965.1 Pseudomonadota bacterium
TTCAGCGGCTTGTCCTGCTTCTTCGACCAGGAGATGTAATAGGCCACCGTCGTCATGATCGCGATGCCGGCGACGCTGACGAAGATCTGCGCGAGCAGCGAGCCCGAGCTCATCGACAGCTCGAAATGGCCGACGAAGGACAGGAACACGCCGACGCAGAACACCGCGAGCGACTGCTGGCCGCAGACGATCAGGGGATCGAACACCTTCCACTCGAGGCCTGGCCATTCCTTCGGCACGAAGCGGATCACCAGGATCACGATCACGACGAAGTGGAGGAAGCGGTATGGCGCAAGGTTGGTCTTGTCGTTCGGGTTGAACGCCGAGAACAGCCATTCCGGGAACATGCCGCCCAAGGTGGGGAAGCGGCCGGCCATCGTCATGACCAGCGCGAACAGGAGATAGCCGAGGCAGACCCACAGCGTGATCGGCGAATTGATCAGCGCCATCGAGCGCCGGGCCCCGCCCATGGCGCACCAGGCGCCGAACACGAACAGCACCTGCCAGCAATAGGGGTTGAAGTACCACTGGCCGGCCGGATAGGCCGTCAGGTTCCAGCCGAACTGGCGCGCGGCGAGCCACAGCGCGATCGACAACACCATCGTCACGTCCGGCTTGCGCAGCATGAACCACAGCACCGGCGGAAACAGTCCCATCAGCACGATGTAGAGCGGCAGCACGTCGAGATTGAGCGGCTTGAAGCGCAGGAACAGGCCCTGGCGCAGCGTCTCCGTGGCATTGTCGACGAGGCCCGCGACGTTGAATTCGTTGATCATCTCGGAGTCGCCGAAGCGCAGTGCGAGATAGCTGATCGAGGCGATGTAGATCACGAACAGGATGATGTGGGCGACATAGAGCTGCCAGACCCGCTTCGTCAGCCGCGTAGCGCCGACGATGAAGCCGCGCTCCAGCATCATCCGCGCATACACGAACGAGGCGGTATAACCGGAGATGAAGACGAACAGGTCGGCCGCGTCGGAAAAGCCGTAGTTGCGCGTCGTGATCCAGTTCACGACGTTGTCGGGGATATGGTCGAGGAAGATCGCCCAGTTCGCGACACCGCGAAACAGATCGAGCCGGAGGTCGCGACCCTTGTCGGGAAGCGTGGCGCTGACGTTCAGGAAGGCCATGCGTCGAGAGCTTTCGGAGAGGGCAGAGGCGCGGAGATCGGTGAAACCGGACCGCCAGGCGGGGTCCCGGCACGAAACGCGGGTACGCAATTGTCACGGTGCAGCATAATGAATATACCCTAGGCAGGGCACCCCGGGAGCCGGAATCACCGAACATTTCCCGACCGGTGTCTCTATACTATGCCGCGGTTTCCACCAACTGCCACCGTGACGCATCGAAATCGAACGGAAAGACGAAGAGGCCCGGACCATCCATGACCGCACGCATTTTCAAGCCTGCCAAGAACGCGATGCAATCCGGCCGGTCCAAGACGAAGGAATGGCAGCTCGATTACGAGCCGGAGCAGCCGCGGTCGGTCGAGCCGCTGATGGGCTGGACATCGTCGGCCGACATGAAGCAGCAGATCACGCTCCGCTTCCACAGCAAGGAAGAGGCGATCGCCTATTGCGGGCGCAAGGGCATCGCCTACCAGGTGATCGAGCCGAAGGAATCGTTGCGACGGCCGGTCGCGTACGCGGACAATTTCTCGTTCCGGCGCGGCGAGCCCTGGACGCATTGATCCGAGCCAAACCTTATCGGCACGTCATGCCCGGCCATGGGCAGAAGCGTGTCCAGGCCTCAGGCTCTTGGCACCAACTCCGCCGCATGCTTCGCTCCCTCGCATGACGAGCTCATGGCGAGGTAGGTATGGCCGGACGTGACCAGCTCGATGGCGTCGACCTGAAGATATTGTCCGAGCTGCAGCAGGATGGGCGGGTTCGCAACAACGAGCTGGCGGTGCGCGTCGGCGTGTCCGCGCCGAACTGCCTGCGGCGGCTGAAATCCCTGTTCAGCCGCGGCGTGATCCGGGCAGTGCGCGCGGTCCTCGACGAGCGGCGGCTCGGCTACGAGGTGGTGTCGTTCGTCTCGATCCAGCTCGGCAGCCAGGCGCAGCCGGTGCTGGAAGCGTTCGAGAGCTCGATCGCCGCGATCCCGCGCATCCAGCAGTGCTGGCGGATTTCCGGCGACACCGACTATCTCCTCAAATGCGTGGCGCCGAGCGTCGAGAGCATGCGCCAGCAGCTTCTGCATTTCGCGGCGATGCCTGACGTCAAGAACGTCCGCAGCTTCCCCGTGCTGGGCGTTGCCAAGGACGTGCCGCTGCCGTTGCAGGAGGTGGCCGCGGCGCCGGCCGGATGACGATGCGGATACCGAGACAAATCCCCGCTAAGACAATTCAACCCTGATGTCTGAGTTAATCACCTAACTGTGACATGCTAGTTTTGACGTCCTGCAATGCGCCGAGCCGTGATTGTCGGCTCCCCGGTTCCGTCTAGATGCAAGGCGTAACCCTCCGTGTGCCTGGCATGCCGAGGACTCCTTTGGGACCCTGAAACAGGACAAGATTCCATGACATCGATGTCTAAGACGTTGGTCGCCTCAGCTGCGACACTGTTTGCATCCGCGTTTCTCGTAATGACCGCGCCCGCAGCGCGGGCGGAAGACTACTGCATCACCAACGGTGCTCAGGCCGCTCATGGCTGCGGCTATCCGACGATGGAAGCGTGCCGCGCCGCGGCCGGCGGCATCGGCGGCACCTGCGCGCAGAGCGGCGGTGCGAAGACCTCGCACGACGCGTTCGCTCAGCAGCCGAAGCAGACGCACTCGCGCAGCAAGCTTCGCCCGGGCGGCCAGACCAACTCGAACTGAAGCTGCCAAACGACACCGGCTCGGAGGCCGCAATTCCTGCCGATCAGGCAGCGGACGCGCTCGCTCACCGATACCGGCCGCGAAACTCGCGCGGGCTAGCGCCGGTCCAGCTGCGGAAGGCACGGGAGAAGCTCTTCTCGTTGCGGAAGCCGGCGATCTCCGCGATGCGCTTGATCGGCGTTCGGCCGCGCATAAGCTCCTGTTTGGCAGCCTCGAATTTCGCTTCCTCCTTGAGATCGCGCAGCGAGGTGGACTCCTCGCGCAGGCGGCGGTGCATGGTACGGGTGGAGAGCGCGAGCTCGCTGGCGACGTCCTCGGCACCGAGAACCCGCCCGCGCGCCTGGCGCAGCACACGGCGGACACGCTCGACCAGCAGCCGGTCGCGCCGGTAGGGCAGCACGGTGAGCCGCAAGGCACCCTTGAGCATGTTGTCGAGATCGGCCGGACTGCGCGTCAGCGGCAGGGACAGATAGTGCTTGTCGAAGACGATAGCCGCGCGGGCCGCATCGAAGCGGACGCCCCGGCAAAAGATGGTTGGATAGACCGAGACGTGGCCCGGCTCGGGGAACGGAAATTCGGCCGCGCGGAGCGCGATCCGGGAGTCGACAGCCCAGCATGAGAAGCCGAGCACGTAGCGAAACAGCGTGACGAGGCAAAACTCTCGGAAGGGCCCGAGGTCGCCCACTTCACGGATCGAGACGAGTGCGGTCTCCTCGCCGATCTCGAGATCGAGCAGCACATCCTCGGTGACCAGGCGGTGATGCCGGCACCAGCGCTTGAGCGCGAGCTCCAGCGTCGGTGCGGTGATCGAGGCCCGGCACAGCATGCCGTAGGTGCCCCAGGGCAGGCGCCGCGAGAACCAGCCGAGCGCCTCGTCGTCGAGTTCGCGCATGGCATGGCCGGCGAGGGCCTCGAACTGGGCGGCGGTGACCCGTCCATCCCGAGATTGGACGAGCTCCGGCGTGACCTGGCCCCGGCTCAATGCCTCCGCGGGATCGCGGCCATACCGCTCATAGGCGCCGACCACGCCGCGGACGAAGGCGGCGGGGGTCATGGCGCGGCGCGGGATGGCGGTGGCGGCTTGAAAGGGCATCGGAATTCCTTCCGAAAATCCTCGCCAAGTTTGGCGGAAAATGCAACCTTTTCGACCGCAAGAGGGCCGGGACCGGGCTAGGTTTGGGGCCAAAATACGGAGGAATCGCCGTGAACATCCCGAGCATCGATTTCGATCTGGGCGAAGACATCAGCCTGCTGCGTGATACCTTGCGCGCTTTCGTCGAGGCGGAGATCACCCCGCGCGCCGCCGAGATCGAGAAAGCAAACCTGTTCCCGGCGGACCTCTGGAAGCGCTTCGGCGATCTCGGCCTGCTCGGGATGACCGCGCCGGAGCAATATGGCGGCTCCAACATGGGCTATCTCGCCCACATCGTCGCGATGGAAGAGATTTCGCGCGGCTCGGCCGCCGTGGGGCTGTCCTACGGCGCCCATTCCAATCTCTGCGTCAACCAGATCCGCCGCAACGGCAACGACGCCCAGCGGCAGCGCTATCTGCCCAAGCTGATCTCGGGCGAATATGTTGGTGCGCTCGCGATGTCCGAGCCCGGCGCCGGCTCCGACGTCGTCTCGATGAAGCTTCGCGCCGACAAGCGCGGCGACCGCTATGTGCTCAACGGCTCCAAGATGTGGATCACCAATGGCGGCGATGCCGACGTCCTCGTGGTCTACGCCAAGACCGATCCGGAGGCCGGCCCCCGCGGCATGACGGCGTTCCTGATCGAGAAGGACTTCAAGGGTTTCACCCACGGCCAGCATCTCGACAAGCTCGGGATGCGCGGGTCCAACACTTATCCCTTGTTCTTCGACGAGTGCGAGGTGCCGGAGGAGAACGTGCTCGGCAAGGTGGGCGAGGGCGTGAAGGTGCTGATGTCCGGCCTCGATTACGAGCGTGCCGTGCTCTCGGGCGGCCCGCTCGGGATCATGGCGGCGTGCATGGACGCGGTGGTGCCCTACATGCACGAGCGCAAGCAGTTCGGCCAGCCGATCGGCGACTTCCAGCTGATGCAGGGCAAGCTCGCCGACATGTATTCGACCTGGCAGGCCACGCGTGCCTATGTCTACGCGGTGGGACGCGCCTGCGACCGCGCCGACCATGCGCGCACGCTGCGCAAGGACGCGGCGGCTGCGATCCTGTATTCCGCGGAGAAGGCGACCTGGATGGCGGGCGAGGCGATCCAGGCGCTGGGCGGCGTCGGCTACACCTCGGAATTCCCTGTGGGGCGTCTGTGGCGCGACGCCAAGCTCTACGAGATCGGCGCCGGCACCTCCGAGGTTCGCCGCATGCTGATCGGCCGCGAGCTGATGGCCGAGACGGCTTAAGTTATTCACCTCATTGGAATCACCATGCCGCTTCATTCCAGCATCGATCCGTCTTCGTCAGACTTCGCGCGCAATGCCGAGGCCATGCGCGCCCTCGTCGCCGACTTGCGGGAAAAGCTCGCCCAAGTCGCCGGTGGCGGCGGCGAGGCCTCGCGCACCCGCCACACCGCGCGCGGCAAGATGCTGGCGCGCCAGCGCGTCGACCTCCTGGTCGATCCCGGCACCTCGTTCCTGGAGCTGTCGCCGCTGGCGGCCTATGGCCTCTACGGCGGCGACGTGCATTCGGCGAGCGTCGTCACCGGGGTAGGGCGCATCTCGGG
>JAEYTQ010000584.1 GCA_023433965.1 Pseudomonadota bacterium
CGCTGGCGCGCGAAGCCGAGCTCGCCGACCGCCGCGTGCAGGCGATCCTCGCCGAGCGCACCGAGTGGCAGAACCGCAAGGAGAGCGCGGCCTCCCATATCGACACCATCCAGGCCCGCATCGCCGAACTCACGATCGAGCGCAGCGAGCTCGAAAACGCGCCGCAGGTGTTTGCCGAGAAGCGCAGCGCGCTGATCACCGAGATCGAATACGCCGAGAACGACCGCCGCATGGCCGCCGACGCGCTCGCCACCGCGGAGACCGCGATGGCCGAGACCGATCGCGTCGCAAAGCTCACGCTCGAGGCGCTCTCCAGCGCCCGCGAGGCCACGGCCCGCGCCGAAGAGCGCATGGAAGGCGCCCGCCGGCGGCTCGAGGACATCGAGCGCGAAATCCGCGACATGCTCGAGGTCGAGCCGCAGGCCGTCGCCGCCCTCGCCGAGATCGAGCCCGGCGCGGAGCTGCCGCCGCTGCACGAGATCGAGGAGGATCTCGAAAAGATGCGCCGCGACCGCGAGCGCCTCGGGGCCGTCAATCTGCGCGCCGAGGAAGAGCTGCGCGAGGTCGAGACCCAGCACAATGGCCTCGTCACCGAACGCGACGATCTGGTCGAGGCCATCAAGCGGCTGCGCCAGGGCATCCAAAGCCTCAACAAGGAGGCGCGTGAGCGGCTCCTGACCTCGTTCGAGGTCGTCAACGACCACTTCAAGCGCCTGTTCGTCGAGCTGTTCGGCGGCGGCGAGGCCGCGCTGCACCTGATCGAAAGCGACGATCCGCTCGAAGCCGGCCTCGAAATCATCGCCAAGCCGCCGGGCAAGAAGCCGCAAACGCTGTCGCTGCTCTCAGGCGGCGAGCAGGCGCTGACGGCGATGGCACTGATCTTCGCGGTATTCCTGACCAACCCGTCGCCGATCTGCGTGCTGGACGAAGTCGACGCGCCGCTCGACGACCACAACGTGGAACGGTACTGCAACCTCCTGCACGAGATGACCGGCTCGACCGACACGCGCTTCATCATCATCACCCACAATCCGATCACGATGGCGCGGATGAACCGCCTGTTCGGCGTCACCATGGCCGAGCGCGGCGTCTCGCAGCTCGTCTCCGTGAGCCTCTCCGAGGCCGTGGACATCCTCGACCAGAACGTGGCGTGATCTCTATGGCGTCATTCCGGGGCGATGCGCAGCATCGAACCCGGAATCTCGCGCAACAACCTCCGGATTCCGGGTTCGCGCTGCGCGCGCCCCGGAATGAAGGTGGGTAGACATGATCGCCCCCACCCTCCCCGCCGAGCTGAAAGCCGCCCTCGACGGCAAGCTGCAGGGCTTCTCGCGGACCGACGCCGCCCAACGCTCGCAGAAGATCTCGACCGCATACCGAGCCGGCGGCGACTCGGGCACGATCAAGTCCGAAGCCGATGCACTCGCTTATGCGCTGGCGCGGATGCCGGCGACCTACGCTGCGGTGGCCGCGAGCCTGAATGCGTTGACCGAGATCGCGCCGGGCCTTGCGCCGGGAACGCTGCTCGACGTCGGGGCAGGTCCGGGCACTGCGAGCTGGGCCGCAGCGGAGGCGTTTCCGTCGCTGCATGATTTCACCCTGCTCGATACCAACGCCACGCTGAGCCGCCTTGCGCTCGAACTGGCCCGCGACAGCTCGCGGCTGGCCGAGTGCCGCCACCTGCCCGGAGATGCCGGCGGCAATCTCACCGAGGTCTCGCCAGCCGATCTCGTCGTCGCCAGCTACGTCATCGGTGAGCTCGGCGAGGCCGATCAGCGCAAGCTCGCAGATGCCATGTGGGCCAAGGCGCGGCACGCGCTGGTCGTGATTGAGCCCGGCACGCCCGCCGGCTACGCCCGCATCCTCGCGCTGCGCCAACAACTCATCTCGGCCGGCGCCCACGTCGCCGCGCCGTGCCCGCACGAGGGGCCCTGCCCGCTCATGGCGCCCGACTGGTGCCATTTCTCCCAACGCCTGCCGCGCTCGCAGGCGCACCGCCAGATCAAGGGCGCCGACGTGCCGTTCGAGGACGAGCGCTTCATCTACGTCGCGCTGACCCGCACACCGCCCGCCGCGCGTGCCACGCGCGTGCTGGCTCCGCCGGATATCGGCAAGGCCGAGGTCACGGCCAAGCTCTGCACGGAGACAGGTGTTGAGCTTGCCAAGGTGCCCCGCCGCGACAGGACCGCCTATGCAGGTGCCCGACGCTGGCGCTGGGGCGACGCCTTGATTGCCGAAAGTTAACCTCGTTCAAGGCTTTCGCCTTGAACTCTGATGGCTCCCGATTCGACCAAGTCCTACCTTCCTTCTGCGCCGGGCTCTCGCTTCGCGCCAATTTGGTCTAGGCTAGCGCCGCGTCTTCTTCCCTCTTCAGGAGTCCTCCATGTCGACCGGCTGGATCGTTCTCGGCGTCATCGTCGTCCTCGCGCTGTTCGCCTTCAGCGCCTATAACCGCCTGGTGGCGCTGAGCCAGCGCGTCGGTCAGGCCTTTGCCGACATCGACGTGCAGCTCAAGCAGCGTCACGACCTGATCCCGAACCTGGTCGAGACCGTGAAGGGCTATGCCTCGCACGAGCGCGGCACGCTCGACGACGTCATCAAGGCGCGCAACTCGGCGATGTCGGCGCAGGGACCGGCGCAGGTATCTGCGGCCGAGAACCAGCTGTCCGGCGCGCTAGGCCGGCTGATCGCGCTGTCGGAAGCCTATCCCGACCTCAAGGCCAACGCCAACTTCCAGCAGCTTGCATCCGAGCTCTCTGACCTCGAGAACAAAATCGCGGCGAGCCGCCGCTTCTTCAACAACGCCGTCCAGGAATACAACACCGGCATCCAGCAGCTGCCTGCCGCGCTGTTCGCCGGCATGTTCGGCTTCACCAAAAAGGACTTTTTCGATCTCGGCGCCAGCCGCACCGAGGTCGAGACGGTGCCGCAGGTGAAGTTCTGATTTGAGCCGATAGGCCGGCAGGGCAGCGCGTCATGGCCGCGTATGGTCTCTACACGCACATCGCCTCGAACAAGGTTCGTTCGATGCTGCTGCTCGCCGGCCTGTTCGCGCTGGTCTACGTGCTGGTCTATGCCGGCGCTCTCGTCGCCGAGGTCGTCATCAACGGCGACGGCACGGTCGCTTATTATCTGAGCCATGCCTTTCAGGATCTGAAGGTCGCCGCACCCATTGCGACGGTCGTGGCGGCGGTCTGGATTGCGATCGCCTATTTCTTCCACCAGTCGATGATCGATGCCGTGACCGGAGGCCATGGCGTCACACGGCAGGAGCAGCCGCGGCTCTACAATCTGCTCGAAAACCTCTGCATCTCGCGCGGCATCACCATGCCGAAGCTGAAGATCATGAACAGCCCGGCGCTGAACGCGTTCGCGACCGGCCTCAATCCCAGGCAATACTCTATCACGGTCACCACGGGCCTGCTCGATGCGCTCGATGACAGGGAGATCGAGGCCGTACTCGGCCACGAGCTGACTCACATCAAAAACGGCGACGTGCAGCTCATGGTCGTCGCCGTCATCATCGCCGGCGTGGTCGGCTTCTTCGGCGAATTGTTCTTCCGCCTGTTCACGAATTTCAGCTGGAGCTCCGGCTCCGGCGGCTCGTGGTCCTCGGGCTCCTCCTCGTCCTCGCGCTCGTCCTCGTCATCGAGCGACAGCAAGAATTCCGGAGGCGGGGCGATCATCGTCATCGTCATCGCGATCGTGCTGATCGTGATGGCCTGGCTGCTGTCCCAGGTGGTCAAGCTCGCGCTGTCGCGCTCGCGCGAATATCTCGCCGATGCCGGCTCGGTCGAGCTGACGAAAGATCCGGATGCCATGATCTCGGCGCTGCGCAAGATTGAGAATCGCGGCGAGCTTCCCGGCGCGACCTCGGCGGTGATGGAGCTTTGCGTCGACAATCCCCGCGAGGGCTTTGCCGATCTGTTCGCGACCCACCCTTCCGTGCAGTCCAGGATCGACGCGTTGGTCAAGTTCGCCGGCGGGCGTGATCCGGGACCGTTGCCCGATCCCATCGAGGAGGCCGGGCAGGTCGAGGCGCAGGGTGATCCCGAGGATGCCTCGCCGACGCCGAGGCACGGGCCGTGGGACGACGCGGACGCCCCGGTCAATCCACCGGCCGTTCCCGCGCCAAGCTCTTCCGGAACCTCCGCAGGCGATCCGGTGGGACCGTGGGGCCGCCATTGAGCCGCCCAATCAGCCGTGGTTTGCGGTGGGTTTCACGACGATCGGGAAAAACCCAGGGAATTGCCGTAACGGCGGCCTGCGGAATTGAATTCTCCCTTGTTTCTGCCATGTTCGCGCCCAACAGCAGACTCGGGACGTCTTTCGGGACATCGATTTGGGGCCCGGCCGATTGCGACCTCGCGATCGGGGGCGCGCGTTAGGGGACAGCAATGGCAAAGCCGGCAGTGGTTGTGGTGGGCGCGGACAAGGGCGGGGTCGGCAAGACCACAGTATCGCGGACCCTGCTCGATTATTTCTCAGCCAACAACGTGCCGACGCGGGCATTCGACACGGAGTCGCCGCGCGGAACCCTGAAGCGCTTCCACCCCGATATCACCGAGATCGTCGACATGACGACCACGGCCGACCAGATGAAGATCTTCGACACGCTCAACGCGGTGAGCCCGTCGGTCACCGTCATCGACGTCCGCGCCGGCCTGCTATCGCCGGCGCTGGCCTCGCTGCGCGACATCGGCTTCCTCGATGCCGCCAAGGCCGGGCAGATCACCTTCGCCGTGTTCCACATCCTGGGGCCCTCGATCGCATCGCTGGAGGAGATCGCCGAGACCGCAGGCTTCATGGGCGGCGCGAAATATTTCCTGGTCAAGAACTTCATCAACGACACCCAGTTCTTCCAGTGGGACCAGGCGACCTACAATTCCTACTTCCACCGCATCAAGGACGCGACCGAGCTGACCATCCCCAAGCTCAACGAAATGGCCTATGAGCAGGTCGAGGTGTCCTCCGTCCCGTTCCTGAAATTCGTCGCCAACAAGGGCATCAATGATGAGGCCGCGAACTATTCGTTCGTGCTGCGCGGTTACGTCCGGCACTGGCTGGCCAACGTCTGGAGCGAGTTCGACCGCATCCGCCTGACCGACATCGTCGGTTCAAAGCCCGTCACCCGCAACAGCGAAAAATAGTTGCGAAGTGCGGGCTGATACGGCTGGATTGGTCGCCAAGTTCGACTGATATAGCTGTCGATGCCCGCAACGCCCGTCTACATCATCTGCTCGCCCCGCCCGCAGGTCGGCAAGACCCTGCTGGCGCGGCTGCTCGCCGAATTTCTGCTGCTCAAGAACGGCAACGTCGCGGCCTTTGACGTCAATCTGAAGGAGCCCTCGCTGCTCGATTACCTGCCGAAGGTGACCGAGACCGCGGACGTGATCGACACCTACGGCAAGATGCAGCTGATGGACCGCGTCATCGTCGATGACGGTATTGGCAAGGTCATCGACCTCGGCTTCCACGCCTTCGACGAGTTCTTCAAGATGACCGAGGAGATCGGCCTGTTGAAGGAGGCGGCGCGCCGCCACGTCGCACCGCAGATCCTGTTCGTCGCCGACACCGACCGCGTCTCTGCCCGCGCCCACGAGATGCTGCGCGGGCAGATCCCGCGCATGAACCTGATCACGGTGGATAATGAATATGTCGTCCGCGGCGAGCTGCCGCCGGCGATGGGAGCCGGCCGGCTGTTCCGCCTTCCCGCGCTGCCCGGTTTCCTGAAGACCTATATCGACCGGCTGAATTTCTCCTTCACCGGCTATCTGCGCCAGGAAAAGGATTCGTCCACCGAGCTGCACCAATGGACCCGGCGCAATTACCTCGCCTTCCGCGAACTCGAGCTCAGCCTGATATTGCAGCGGTCGTAGAGTTTCTTTGGCCGCGAGCTTCGGCTCTCTCCGACGGGGAGGTGGACCAAAGGCGCGGCCGGAAATGCTCTAAACGAATGGATCCGGGGCGGTCTCCTCGCCCCTTTGCTCAGTGCCCCTCGAACGTCATCAGCGTCCGTACCGGCACGTCCATCGCGCGCAGCTTGGCGGCGCCGCCGAGTTCGGGCAGGTCGATGATGAAGCAGGCGGCGACGACGTTGGCGCCGATCTGGCGCAGCAGCTTCACCGCCCCTTCCGCGGTGCCGCCGGTGGCGATGAGGTCGTCGACCAGGATGACGCGCTCACCGGGTTGGATCGCATCGACATGCATCTCCATCTCGTCGATTCCGTATTCGAGCGAATACGCGATCCGCACCGTGGTGTGCGGCAGCTTGCCCTTCTTGCGGATCGGCACGAAGCCGGCGGAGAGCTGGTGCGCCACCGCGCCGCCGAGGATAAAGCCGCGCGCTTCCATCCCGGCGACCTTGTCGATCTTGTTGCCGGCCCAGGGATTGACGAGTTCGTCGACGGCGCGGCGAAACGCGCGCGCGTCCGCGAGCAGTGTCGTGATGTCGCGGAACATGATCCCGGGCTTGGGATAGTCGGGAATGGTGCGGACGCTCGCCTTGATGTCGGGGTCAAAGGGCATTCGGCTCTCATCTCCGTTGTCATTCCGGGGCGATGCGTCAGCATCGAACCCGGAAGCTCGAGATTCCGGGTCTGGTGCTGGCGCACCA
>JAEYTQ010000015.1 GCA_023433965.1 Pseudomonadota bacterium
TCCGTATAGGGGGGTAGGTTGGGGGAGTGAACGGGGAAAGACGTAGCTTATTCTTCCTGATCCAGTATGGTATCTTTATCCGTAGATATACAATAAGAACGTGTATCTGTGGCGCATGCGCTGAGGGGGTTTACCGAGGGTACCATCACTTGTGGGAGGAAGAATGACCGATAACGACCAAGGCTCTGTTCGCCGGGAATATGTCGCAAAGCTGATTCTGATCACCGTGTTTCTCGGTGGGCTGGCTGCGTTTATCGGCTACATGACCGTGTATGGCCCGGGCTGGGATGCATTCCAGCTCACCGGGCTTCAGTTGATTCTGCTGGGGTTATCGGCGTACCGGTTGGGGCGCATGGTCGCGTATGACCGGGTGATGGAGCCGCTGCGCCAGTTTTTCGCGGATACCAGACCAGACCCCACCGGCGCGGGCGATACCGTTGAGCCCAAGGGGAAAGGGTTCCAGCAGGCGGTTGGGCAGCTGATTACCTGCCCCATTTGCGCCGGAACGTGGATCTCGGCGGCGCTGGTCTACCTGCTGTACCTGTTCCCCGGGCCCACCCAGCTGTTTCTGACCATGACCGCCGCGATCGGCCTGGGCGAGCTGTTTGGTGCGTTGACCGAGGCGTTGTGCTGGTCGGGCCAGTACGGGCGAGTGATGAGCGGCGCGAAGATGCGCGAGCAGGAAGCGCTGCGCCAGCAGGAACAGCCTACTCCCATCGAGCTGCCGGGCACGCAGAAACACGCGGAACGCTACGACGAGCAAACCTACTACCCGAAGCGGTAGAGCGTTCTTATTCGTGCGCAAATTTTCTTTCTCAAACGACAGGCGGCTGCTCGAAACTTGGGCCGCCGCCGTCCTTCTCTCGATATTGATTTCTGCCCCGCGCAAGTCTCGGGCTGAAACACCAGAACGGAGTATCAGATGGCTGAACGAGACATCAGAGACGTTTTGAAAGAACGAGGTATTAACCCAGACTATTACCGGATGCTCGTTGAGCACGGGCAGCGGCTCGGAACCCTGACTCGCGAAGACGTGCTCGACTTGCTGCCGGATGTGGAATTTGACGAGCCGATCATCCAGCAAGTGGTGGGTGCGGTGACGGGGCAGGGCATTTCGCTGGCCGAGATCGCAGAACCGGCTGAACGGGCCGAGGTCTTCACCGAGGACTTTGTTGCTCCGGATGATTTGTCTGAACTGGAAGAAGAGAACCTGGCCGACATTAACCTGGCCGGAGTCGACGTGGACGACGTGCTGCGCATCTACCTGCGCGAGGCCGCCCAAACGCCGCTGCTGACGGCCCAGGAAGAAGTCGAGCTGGCCCGCCGGATCGAGCGCTGCCGCCTGGCGTTTGAAGAGCTTTCAAAGGGCGATGTTGCTCCAGACCGACGTGAAATGCTGGAACGTTTTATTAATGAGGGGCAGATGGCGCGCGAGCGTATGATCCGCGCCAACGCCCGGCTGGTCGTCAGCGTGGCCAAGCGTTATGTCGGGCGCGGGCTGCCCCTATCGGACCTGATCCAAGAGGGCAATATCGGCCTGATGCGCGCCATCCGTCATTACGAATATCAGCGCGGGTTCAAGTTCAGCACCTACGCGACGTGGTGGATCCGCCAGGCTGTATCGCGCGCGCTGGCCGACCAGAGCCGCACCATCCGCCTGCCCGCCTACATGAGCGACCAGGTGGGGCGCATGCGTCGCGTGCAGCTTGAGCTTCAGCAGCGGCTGGGGCGCTTGCCGACCAACGAAGAGATCGGCGAGGCGATGGGCATGTCTGCAACGAAGATTGAACAGTTAATCGGGTCGCTTTCGCAGCCCATGTCGCTGGAAACGCCGGTTGGCGAAGAAGACGACGCCGAGCTGGGCGATATGCTGGAGGATATGAACTCGCCCAACCCCGAAGAAGCGGTGATGGACAGCATGATGGGCGAAGAGATCCGTGCGAAACTAAACGATCTGCCGCCTCGCGAGCGCGAAGTGCTTACGCTGCGCTACGGCCTGGGCCAGGAAGAAGCCATGACGCTGGCCGAAGTGGGCAGCCGCATGGGCATCACCCGCGAGCGCGCCCGCCAGCTGGAGCTGCAAGCGATTGAACGCCTGCGTAATCCCACCGCACGGCGGAGGAGAAGGGCCAGCACGCAGTAGGCAGGAATTACTGAAGAATATCTAGCCGCACTCCTTTTGGGAGTGTGGCTTTAAATTCTTCCAAGTCTGTCCGTATCGTGTCAACATCGGTTGGAGCAAGCACGTAGAACGTAACTATGTCACCTCCAACCACGGTTGCTTTTCCACTCAAACGCAGGTGCGCAACGGGTATCCAACTGGAAGGTACGGAAGAAAACCATTCCGTATAAATCATCACCAGTTTGATGTTATGTTTTTCTGCTAAGACAGCCATCCACTCTGCATCAACAGCAGATTTCCGTTGTTCCAAAGCCTCGTAGGATGCCAAACCCCAAAGATCGAGCACATAATTTGGGTTCCGGTAGGAAACCCAACCCAAATCATTCACAGCGACCGGGGCGTTATACCAGTTCGA
>JAEYTQ010000027.1 GCA_023433965.1 Pseudomonadota bacterium
CGGCGCTCGGCAGCCTCGATATCCGGCTCGTCTACTATCGCGGCCTCAGCGAGTGCCGCGCCACCGGTTGGATCTCCGACAGCGCCAAGCTGGCCACGCTGATGAGCAGGATCGATTGCCGCGGCGGCGATACCCAGATCGGCAAGGTGCTGAGCGAAGCCCGCCGCGAGGCGGTCGCATCGGGCGTGCGGGCCGTGGTCTTCGTCGGTGATGCCATGGAAGAGGACATCGAGGAGCTCTGCGCCAAAGCAGGCGAGCTCGGCATGCTCAAGGTGCCCGTGTTCGTGTTTCAGGAGGGGCATGATGCCGTAGCCGAGCAGGCCTTTCGCGAGATCGCGCGTCTGACGGGCGGCGCGTGGTGCCGGTTCGATCCAGGTGCGGCAGTGCAGCTGCGCGAGCTGTTGCGGGCAGCCGCGGCCTATGCCGCCGGCGGACGCGAGGCGCTGTTGAAGCTGGCGGGAAGCGTGAGCGGTGCGGCGAAGCTGATCAGCCAGATGAAGTAGCGATCAGGCGGCGGCCGTGGACGCCATGCTTTTTGACGAGAGGACGACTATATTCCAGCCATGACCCTGATCGCCGGCGCTGTCGCCGTTATCACGCTCTACCTGCTGCTCCAGATGTTCCGCTCCGCCAATCCGGCGGCGCTCGCGCGCGTCGTCAAGTTCGGCGGCGGCGTGCTGGCGCTCGCAGTCGCAGCTTTCACGGGCTTGCGGGGCGAGCTGGCGGTTGCGATCCCGCTCGGAATTTTTGGTGCTGGACTGCTCGGCTGGACGCCCTTGGCCAATGCCGGCTTCGGCAATGTGGGCGGGCTGTTCGGCGGTGGCGCGACCCGCCCGTCGAACCAGGCCTCGCGGGTGCGCTCGCAGTTTCTCGACATGCGGCTCGACCACGACACAGGCCAGCTGACCGGCCAGATCGTGGCCGGACCTCACGCCGGGCGCGACCTCGGCGAGTTCGATCTCGCGGGCCTGCTGGCGATGGTCCCGACGTTCGACGCCGAGAGCGTGGCCTTACTTGAAAGCTATCTGGACCGCCGGTTTCCCGCCTGGCGTCAAAACGCGCAGGGCGATGCGGCAGGGCGGCAGCGCCGCACGGCGGCGAGCGGCAAAATGACGGCGGAGGAGGCCTATCAGATCCTTGGCTTGCAGCCGGGGGCGGGGCGCGACGACATCAGCCGGGCACACAAGTCCCTGATGAAGAAACTCCATCCCGACCAGGGGGGCTCGACGTATCTCGCTGCCCGGGTAAACGAGGCCAAGGATACTCTGCTTCGCACGCATAACGGCTAACTCCGGCACCACGCTACAAACGCTCGTACCGCGTGAGCTCCGTTTGCTCTGTCTGCCGTCGCCCGCCCTTGTTGGCGTGGTCGATCCCTCGAGTAAAGTTTTAACCGTAATTCGTTGACGAGAGGTTGTCGTCGAACCGCCTTGTCACGAACTGCCGCGGCATCTCCGCATCGCCAAAACGAAAATGCCCGCGCATGGCGCGGACATTTGATCTGAAACGGGGGAAGAAATCAGTTGCGAACGGTGATGCAGGAGATATCGGCGCGCTTCAAGGTGCGGCAGACGGCTTCCGCCTGGTCGCGCTCGAGCCCGGCGAAGCGGGCGCGGTAGAGCTTGCGATTATCCTTGGCGACGACGGGTTCGGTGAACGGGTCGGCCTTGCTGAGCAGGCCGCGCGCCGAGTTGCGGGCTGCGTCGATGCGCTGCTTGGCTTCGCTCTCGCTCTCAAGCGCGCCGACCTGGACGATCCAGCCACTGTGGCTGACGACCGGCTTGGCGGTGGCGCTCATCTGGATCGGCTGCGACATCGGGTCGGCGGACGCGAGCTTCGGACCGGTGTGAACGGGCGCCGCCGCGGTTGCGGCCGGCAGTACCCCGAGAATGCCGTTGCCGGTGCCGAAGCCGGCCGGCTGCCGCGGCAGGTCGCCGCGGGCGATCTCGGCCTTCGCCGCTTCCGGCTGGCTCATCGGCTCCGGCTTGTTGACGAGATCGGCCCTGGCGACCACGGCTCCCGAGGTTTCAGCGACGTCGGAACGGGGCGGGATCGTATTGGTGATCGGCGGTGCAACCTGGCCCGGAGCGGCGGAGGCGACCTTCACGGCGCCGGCCTTGACCTGAACCGTCTTGACCCGAACCGGCTTCATCGGCTCGGACGAGCCGGGGATGATGGAGAGCGGCTGGCTCGAGATCACGCCGTTGGTGAGCGGTGCAGGCTCGATCCTGGATTCGGTCGGGCGAACCTCGGGCTTGCTGGCTTCAGCTCTATGCTGGGCCGGCGGCATCGCGGCTGTGGCGGCCGCAAGAGTCGACAGGCGGGCAGCAAGGCGCGAAGAAGCGGCTTCGGGGGCAGGGGCTGCCGCGGCCTGAACCTGTGCGGGGGGGCGTGCCGGGGTATCGGACGCGTCGGCAACATTGGTGTTGGCATCAGCGCCGTTACGCTCGGTGACGGCGACGACGGTACGAGTGGTTGCGCCCTTGTCGAGATTTTCGGCGAGCAGGTTGCGCATGATGGCATCGCGCGAGCCGCCGCTGCGGCCGCCGAGCACCACGCCGATCAGGTGGCGATTGCCCCGGTGTATCGAGCTGACGAGATTGAAGCCGGAGGCGCGGGTGTAGCCGGTCTTGATGCCGTCCACGCCCTCGACACTGCCGAGCAGGCGATTGTGGTTGCGGATTGACTGTCCGCGCCAGTTGAACGTCGAGGTCGCGAAATAGCGATAGTAGCGCGGGAAACGCTCCTGGATGGCGCGGCCCAGCGTAGCTTGGTCGCGCGCGGTCGTGACCTGCTCGTCGTTGGGAAGGCCATTGGCGTTGCGGTAGACGGTCTTCGACATGCCGAGCGCGCGCGCCTTGCGCGTCATCATCTGGGCGAAGGCATCCTCGTCGCCGGCGATCGCCTCCGCGATCACCACGGCTGCGTCGTTAGCGGAGCGGGTGACGAGGCCCTTGATCGCATCCTCGACGCGAATGGTCTGGCCGGCACGCAGGTTCAGCTTGGTTGGATCCTGATCGGCGGCGTGCTTGGACACCGGCATCTCGGTGTCGAGCTTGATCTTGCCGGATTCGAGGCGTTCGAACAGCAGATAGAGCGTCATGATCTTGGTCAGCGAAGCCGGATGGCGAATCCCGTCAGGGCTCGTGGCTTGGAGCACCGCCCCGGAATTGCCATCGACGATGATGGACGCGAATTTCGGGTTGGAGCTCTCCGCCACACTGCGCTGCACCTTGTGGTGCGTGTAATGG
>JAEYTQ010000040.1 GCA_023433965.1 Pseudomonadota bacterium
TCAACTGCATTTTCCAGTATGATGGGCTGGGCTGCCGTACATGGTGCGGGCATGAGCCGACGCGGGATTCGGCAGGGGTCGAACCTGACGCAGACCTTTTGCGGGTGATCGGCGTTGACGCAACGACACGTGCAAAGCGGAGGACGACGAATTGAGCAACAGGATGACGTTCGTGGCAATTCCCGCAGCGCTGCTGGTCGCAATTGTGACCGGCGCACAAGCCGAACCGGTCTTGCAGGGCAAAAATGCCTATGGCGATTGGCGGGCCGACAAGCCCGGCACGGTCAGGCTGATCCGGCCGCAGGATCTGGTCAGGCCGGGTGCCACGCGGTCGGTTGCGAGCTCGTCGCGCGTGGTCCCGCGTCCGCCCGACGCCGTGCTTCAGGTGCCGGACGGATTCAAGATCGAGCCGTTCGCGGAAGGCCTGCGCGGGCCACGCATCATACGCGTAGCGCCGAATGGCGATGTGTTCGTTGCGGAGACGCGGGCCGGCAACATCCGCGTGCTTCGCGCCGGTGAAGGCGGCAAGGTCGCGACCAACGAAGTGTTCGCCGGCGGACTGCGGCAGCCATTCGGCATCGCCTTCTTCCCCAACGGAGACAATCCGCAATGGGTCTACGTCGCCAATACCGACAGCGTCGTCCGCTTCCCCTATCAGGCCGGCGATCTCAAGGCGCGCGGCAAGGCCGAGACGATTGTCGCGAGCCTGCCGCAAGGAGGCCATTCCACCCGCGATATCGTCTTCACCCCCGACAACAAGCGCATGCTGATCTCGGTCGGCTCGCTCAGCAATGTCGCCGAGGGGATGGGGACGCCGCCCGGCGGGATGGAGGCCTGGTCGAAGACGCAGCCGCTGGGCGCAACATGGGCCAGCGAGCTCGAGCGTGCCGCCGTGCTGGCCTTCAATCCCGACGGCAAGGAGAGAAAGATCTATGCAACCGGGCTTCGCAACTGCGTCGGCCTCGCGATCCAGCCGCAGACCGGCCTGCCCTGGTGTTCGATCAACGAACGCGACGGCCTCGGCGACGATCTCGTGCCCGACTACGTGACCAGTGTGAAGGAGGGCGGCTTCTACGGCTGGCCGTGGTTCTACATCGGTAACAATGAAGACCCGCGCCATGCCGGCGCCCGGCCGGATCTCCAGGACAAGGTCACCGTGCCGGACGTGCTGATCCAGCCGCACTCGGCCTCGCTCGGCATGACCTTCTATCAAGGCGCGCAGTTTCCGCCCGAGTACCAGGGCGACGCCTTCGCTGCCGAGCACGGCTCCTGGAACAGGTCGAAGCGGACCGGCTACAAGGTGATCCGCATCCGGATCAAGGACGGCAAGCCGACAGGCGAGTACGAGGATTTCGTCACGGGATTTGTCGTGAACGATACGGAGGTGTGGGGCAGGCCGGTTGGAGTGGCGGTGGCGAAGGACGGATCGCTGCTGGTGTCGGAGGACGGCAACGGCACGATCTGGCGGGTGACCTATTCGCGCTGAGCGCGGCGCGATGACACAAGGGGAGAAGGAAGAAGAATTACCCCCGTCTCACGCTGGCCCCACCGTCGACCGGCAGCGTCACGCCGGTGATGAAGTTCGCTTCGTCGCTGGCCAGGAACAATGCGGCGTTGGCGACGTCCCAGCCGGTGCCCATCTTCCTGCGCAGCGGCACCTTGCTGTCGCGGTCGGCTTCGACCTCGGCGCGGGTCTTGTGCCATTCGCGGGCGCGGGTGTCGACCGCCATCGGCGTGTTCATCAGGCCGGGCAGGATGACGTTGGCCCGGATGCCGTATTCGGCGTTCTGATAGGCGAGTTGCTCGGTGAAGGCGATCATGGCCGACTTCGTCGCCTTGTAGGCGACGTAAGGATAGGTGGTGATGGCCGCCATCGAGGAGATGTTGATGATGGCGCCGCTGCGTTGCGCGCGCATGATCGGGATCACCTCTTTCGCGGCGAGAATGCAGCTCTTCAGATTGACGGCGACGACGCGGTCGAACGCCTCTTCGGTCAGCTGCAGCAGCTCCGCATCACCGCCGGCGAGGCTGACGCCGACGTTGTTGTGCAGCACGTCAATCCGGCCCCAGCGCGATTGCGCGTCCTTGACCATCGCCGCGATGTCCGCAGCTTTGGTCACGTCGGCCTCGAAGGCCGCGGCGGTGCCTTGCCCGGCGGTGATCATCGCGACCGTTTCTTGCGCCGAGCCCGGATGATGGTCGACGCACAAGACCTTGGCGCCCTCACGCGCGAAGGTGAGCGCAGTCGCGCGGCCATTGCCGATGCCTTCGCCGGGGCTTTGTCCGGCGCCGACGACGATCGCAACCTTGTCCTTCAAGCGCATCTCGGTCCACTCCCTGATATTTTCGTGCAGACTAGCAATCGTCCTGACCGCAGAGAAGACGGCGCTTCTGCGTTCATGTCATTGACATCACACGGAATTGCATGTCGTGGCCGTCCCCATCGCGCCTGGCGGCCCCGACACTCCAGGAACCGCTCCGGGACGGCGGCGTTTGTCGCGGAGCCTTTCCCGCGCTAGGCTCGGTCCCGGGGCTTCCCAACCGCCAGTGGCTCGCCGATGAATCTGCTCGATCCGCAAGGGCCCGTGGCTGCGGGCAACAGCACCATCCTGGTCGATTCCGTCTTCATCATGCTCGTGATCGTGGTGCCCACCATCATCGCGATCCTCGGCTTCGCGTTCTGGTTTCGCGCCTCCAATCCCAGAGCGCGGTACCAGCCCGACTTCGTCTATTCCGGCCGCGTCGAAATGGTGGTGTGGTCGATCCCGGCGCTCACCGTGATTCTGCTCGGCGGCGTCGCCTGGATCGGCTCGCATCAGCTCGATCCGGCCGCGCCCGTCCCCGGCACCGGCAGCCCGGTGCGGATCCAGGCCGTCTCGCTCGACTGGAAATGGCTGTTCATCTATCCCGACCAGCGCATCGCCACCGTCAACACGCTGACGGTGCCCGCCGGTGCCGAGCTGAATTTCCAGCTGACGTCGTCGAGCGTGATGAACACGTTCTTCATCCCGCAGCTCGGCAGCATGATCTACACCATGAACGGCATGGTGACGCGGCTGAACCTGCGCGCCGACAATGAAGGCAAGCTGCAAGGACTGTCGGCGCACTTCTCCGGCGACGGTTTCCCCGACATGATGTTCGACGTCAACGTGATCTCGCCGCTCGCCTTTCCGGATTGGGTCGCGGCCACTGCGAAGACCGACGTGGTGCTGAACGAGGACACCTACAAGAAGCTGATGCAGCAGGGCATCGAGAAGGGCCGGCCGGTCTACCGCCTCGAAGACCCGCGCCTGTTCGAGCTGATCGCAACCCAGCATATTCCGCCAGGTCCAGGACCGGAGCTTGCATCCGGAGCGGGCCGGCCGCACGGTGGAGGCCACGATGCTCGGTAAGCTCGATTGGTCGGCCATCCCGCTCGATCAGCCGATACCGCTGGTCGCTGGCGCGGTGGTGCTGGTCGCGATCCTCGGCGTGCTGACCTGGGTCGTGGTGAAGGGCCATCTGCCCTATCTCTGGCACGAATGGATCACCAGCGTCGATCACAAGCGCATCGGCGTCATGTACATCTTGCTGGCATCGGTGATGCTGCTGCGCGGCGGCAGCGACGCCATCATGATGCGGATCCAGCAGGCCGTGGCCTACCAGTCGCAGGGCTATCTGCCGCCGGAGCACTACAACCAGATATTCTCGGCGCACGGCACCATCATGATCTTCTTCGTGGCGATGCCGTTCGTGATCGGGCTGATGAACCTGATCGTGCCGCTCCAGCTCGGCGTGCGCGACGTCGCCTTTCCGACGCTGAATTCGGTCGGCTTCTGGCTGACCGCGACCGGCGCGCTGCTGGTCAATATCTCACTGGTGGTCGGCGAGTTCGCGCGCACCGGCTGGCTCGCTTTTCCGCCGCTGTCGGGATTGTCCTACTCGCCGGGGGTCGGCGTCGACTATTATGCCTGGTCGCTCCAGATCTCCGGCGTCGGGACGCTGGTGGCCGGCATCAACCTGGTCACGACGGTGCTGAAGCTGCGCACCAAGGGCATGAACTACTTGCGCATGCCGATGTTCTGCTGGACGACGCTCGCCTCGAACCTGTTGATCGTCGCTGCCTTCCCGATCCTCACCGTCACGCTCGCGATGCTGCTGCTCGACCGATACCTCGGCTTCCATTTCTTCACCAACGAGGCCGGCGGCAACGTCATGATGTTCATGAACCTGATCTGGGCCTGGGGCCATCCGGAGGTCTACATCCTGGTGCTGCCGGCCTTTGGCATCTTCTCCGAGGTGGTTTCCACCTTCTCCGGCAAGGCGCTGTTCGGATATCGCTCCATGGTGCTGGCAACCATGGCAATCTGTGTCGTCTCCTTCATGGTCTGGCTGCACCACTTCTTCACGATGGGCGCAGGTCCCAACGTCAATGCGATCTTCGGCATCGCCAGCATGATCATCGCGGTGCCCACGGGTGTGAAGATCTACAACTGGTTGTTCACGATGTATGGCGGCCGCATCCGCTTCGCGACGCCGATGCTGTGGGCGATCGGCTTCATGGTCACGTTCATCATCGGCGGATTGACCGGCGTCCTGCTCGCGGTGCCGCCGGCCGATTTCATGCTCCACAACAGCATGTTCCTGGTGGCTCACTTCCACAACGTCATCATCGGCGGTGTGCTGTTCGGTGTCTTCGCCGGCTTCGAGTACTGGTTTCCGAAGGCATTCGGTTTCCGCCTCCACGAGCGCTGGGGCAAGACTGCGTTCTGGTTCACCTTCATCGGCTTCTTCGTCACCTTCATGCCGCTCTACGTCGCCGGCATGCTCGGCATGACGCGGCGGCTGCAGCACTACGACGTTGCGGCCTGGCGTCCCTGGATGATCATTGCGGCGCTCGGCGTGGCCGTACTGACGATCGGGGTGATCTGCCAGATCGTGCAGATCGTGGTCAGCGTCCGCAACCGCGAAGCGCTGCGTGATCGCACCGGCGATCCCTGGGACGGGCGTTCGCTGGAATGGGCGACCCCGTCGCCGCCGCCGGCGTTCAATTTCGCGTTCAACCCTGATGTGCGCGGCGAGGACGCCTATTGGGACATGAAGGTCCGCGCGAAGCAGCAATCGCCCGGACATGACGGACCGGCGTATCAGGACATCGAAATGCCCAGAAATTCCCCGACCGGGTTCGTCTGTGCGTTCTTCGCCACCATCATGGGCTTTGCGCTGGTCTGGCACATCTGGTGGATGGTGATCCTCGGCGGATTGGGTGCGTGGGCGACCTTCGTCGTGTTCGCCTGGCGGGACCATGACGAATACGTCATTCCGGCTGCGGAGGTCGCAGCGATAGACCGCGTCAATCTCGAAGAGCGGCGCGACCTCGTCAGCATCGCGGGGACAGTTTGATGGCGATGACCGCGACCGCCGGCCACGCGCACGCCGATCCGCATCGCATCGGCGTCGTCATCGAGCATCCAGGACCCGCGCCGAAGCGGATCGTGACCGCCTACGGCTTCTGGATCTTCCTGCTCTCCGACATCGTGATGTTCTCCTGCTTCTTCGCGGCCTATGCGGTGCTGTCGGGCCAGACCGCCGATGGTCCGAAGGGCTCGGAGATCTTCGAGCAGAGGACCGTTGCGATCGAGACGGTTTGCCTGCTGTTGTCGAGCTTCACCTGCGGCATGGCCAGCATCGCCGCCGACGTCCGCAACAGGCTGTGGTTCTACGTCTCCATGGCAATCACCTGTGCGCTCGGGCTCGCTTTCCTCGTGCTCGAGTTCCGCGAGTTCGCCGATCTCGTCGCACGCGGCTACGGACCATCGCGCAGCGCCTTCCTGACCGCGTTTTTCTCGCTGGTCGGATGCCACGGTCTGCACGTCTCTGCCGGCGTATTGTGGCTCCTCACCATGATGGCCCAGGTGTTCGCGAAGGGCTTTCGTGCCGACATCCTGCGCCGGATGACGTGCTTTGCATTGTTCTGGCACGCGCTCGACATCGTCTGGGTCGCAGTATTCTCCGTCGTTTACCTGCTCGGGAGTGCGCCATGAGTGAGCAGACGCATGGGCTGACGAAACACGACCTCGCCCCGGGCGAGGAAGAGCAGCACGGCGTCGGCGCTCGCGTCCTTGGCTACGTCGTCGGCCTCGTGCTGGCGTTACTGCTCACGGCGACGTCGTTCTTCATCGCCGGCACGGATCTGGTCTGGCAGCCATCAATTCCCGTCGCGCTGATCGTGCTTGCCATCGCACAGATGGGTGTGCACCTCGTGTTCTTCCTGCACATCACCACCGGCCCTGACAACACAAACAACGTGCTGGCGCTCGCGTTCGGTCTTCTGGTTGTCTTCCTCGTGATCGGAGGCACCATCTGGATCATGGCGAATCTGAACGCCAACATGATGCCGATGGACCAGATCATGCGGATGCAGTGACAGAAGCCGGTACAAAAAAGAAGAGCCGCTTGTGGTGACAAGCGGCCCAAGTCTAGGGAGGAAACGCCCAAGCAAGGACAATCGGGCCGGAGCCGGATTGCTGCCGAGGAAACGCTCGCGCAAGGCGCTTGCGTCAGAATTACAAATGCAGCAACTACCGATGAAGTTCAATTCCGGATCAATACGGTCCGGGACTACCACTCACGGGTGCGTCAACCAATGCGCTCACCTGGGACGGCGGCAATTATAAGCCTTGCGGAAGCCCGCCGCCTGGGCGTCGTCCTCCGAGCAGAACCAGCGGTCCGGATTGGTGGTGGCGGGATAGCTTGGGCAACCCCGCAAATGATAGATGCCGATATTGCCTGTGACGCGGGCGCGTACCGCGAGCTTGCCCTTGATGCTGCAACTCGGCGGCATGGTCAGCTCTTCCGGGAACAGCACGGCGCGGATCTCCTTGGCGCGGTCGGGTCGGCAGGCGGAGCCCAGAAGCGCACCGTCCTTCTTGCCGCTGCGGAAATCTTGCGGTGCAACAAAGCAGCCCTTCCAGAGGCCAGCTCCCGTGGTCTTGGCCTCGGTGGCCGCCGGCTTCATACTGGCCTTGACCGGCTCGCGGGCGAGGGCAAAGCCGAGCTTGACCAGTTGCTCGTTCAAGCTGGCCTTGTCGCCTTCGGCCGTGCAGATCGCCCGGTGGCGTTTGCCGAAGCTCTTCTCGGGACCGACATCGTCACAGCGTACCATTCGTCCCTTGATCAGCTTGGTGAGCTGGTCGCGGGCTGCGATGCCGCAGGTCCAGGAATCGGCAAGGTCGTCGATGCAGACCTGATCCAGCTCGGGCGCGTCGATGCCGTCGAGCCGGTAGGTGACGTCGCCGAGCTGGATCGAGTTGCCGTCCCGGGCGGTCGCGGCGGCGGTCAGGGCTGAGGCTGGCCCGGACGAGCCCAGGAATCCGGGCAAGGCGAACAACGAAACGAGCGCAAAAGCGCGGGCGGCGGCAAAGGAATTTCGGAAGGACATACGGTCTCGCTATCGATGGCGCGTGCGCCCCGTTCCTAGCATCCGGATGTGGCGTTACCAATGGTCTGCGCCTTGCGAAATGCGACATTCCGGCCCCGCGGCTTTACTCGGCCATCGCTCTGACCCTATCGTCCGCCGGCCACGCTGACGGCGTATGGCCGAATCGCCCGGAAAGCGGCGAGAGCGGGAGGACAAGGTGCGATGAAAGACCCCGTGGACGTCCTGATCATCGGCGCCGGCGCTTCAGGCGCCGCGGTGGCGTGGTCGCTGGCCGAGACCAGGATGCACGTCCTCTGCCTGGAGCAGGGCGGCTGGATGAACCCGGCGGAGTATCCCAGCACGGGCCGCGACTGGGAGGCCAAGTTCTACGGCGAGTGGTCCTCGAGCCCGAACGTCCGCGGCCGGCCCGAGGACTACCCGATCAACGACGACAACTCGCCGATCAAGGTCGTCAACTACAACGCGGTCGGCGGCTCGACGGTGATGTACACCGCGCACTGGCCGCGGCTACATCCCTCCGATTTCAAGGTGAGGACGCTCGACGGCGTCGCCGACGACTGGCCCATCGACTACGACGCGCTGGCCCCGTTCTTCGAAGAGAACGACCGCATGATGGGCACGTCCGGCCTGTCGGGCGATCCGCTGTCGCCGCTGACGCATCCGCCGATGCCGCAGCAGCCGCTCGGGTTGTCCGGCGCCATCATCGGCAAGGCCATGAACAAGCTCGGCTGGCATTGGTGGCCCTCGGACACGACGGTCGCGACGATGGACTATGAGGGCCGGGCGCGTTGCATCAATCTCGGCCATTGCACGCCGGCCTGCGCGCAAGGCGCAAAGTCGTCCACCGACATCACCTACTGGCCCCAAGCTATCCGCGCCGGTGTCGAGCTGCGCACCCATTGCCGGGTACGCGAGATCACCACCGACGAGAACGGCATGGCGTCGGGCGTGGTTTATTACGACAAGGAGGGGATCGAGCAGTTTCAGCCGGCG
This sequence comes from Pseudomonadota bacterium, assembly GCA_023433965.1. Lineage (GTDB taxonomy): Bacteria > Pseudomonadota > Alphaproteobacteria > Rhizobiales > Xanthobacteraceae > Bradyrhizobium. Next base: position 8,414 of record JAEYTQ010000040.1, read on the forward strand.
CATGTCGTCATCATCGCCTGCAATGGCGTCGGCACGCCGCGCCTGCTCTTGAACTCCGCATCGGGGCGCTTTCCCAACGGGCTGGCCAATTCGTCCGGTCTCGTCGGCAAGAACCTGATGTTCCACCCCTATGCGCAGATCTACGGCTTTGTGAAGGAGCCGACCGACTCGAACCGCGCGCCGCCGACCTGCCTGTGGAGCAAGGAGTTTTACGACACGGACCTGTCGCGCGGCTTCGTGCGCGGCTACGGCATTCAGTTCGGTCGCGGCGCGGGACCGGTGTTCGAGGCCGTCGCGAGCGAGCAGAAGGGCATACTGCCATGGGGCGCCGACCATCATCGCGTATTTCGTAGGCTCAACGGTCATCGGCTCGCGGTGTCGGCAATCTGCGAGGATCTACCCGAGGAGCACAACCGCGTCACGCTCGATCCCGTGCTGAAGGACAGTCACGGCATCCCTGCGCCGAAGGTCGACTACACGATCAGCGAGAACAGCCGGAAAATGATGGAGCACGGGCTGGCACGCGGCCGAGAGATTCTCGAGACCGCCGGCGCGACCGACATCTGCATCAACAATCCGATTCCCTGGGGCGGCTGGCACCTGCTCGGCACCGCGCGCATGGGTACCGACCCCGAACGCTCCGTCGTGAACGAATGGGGCCGCTCGCACGATGTGAAGAACCTCTTCATCGTCGACGGCAGCATCTTCGTCACCTCGGGCGGGGTGAACCCGACTTCCACCATCCAGGCCCTCGCGCTGTACATCGCCGACCAGATGAAGCAGCGCCTCGCCAATCTGTTCGACTAGAGGACCGACATGCCCGAGCAGATGACCCTCACGCCGCGACAGCGCGATGACCTCCGCACCCTTGCCGCGATGATCATTCCGCCGAGCGAGGAATACCGCGTACCCGGTGCCGATGACGAGATCATCCAGACCGACATCCTCGCAACGCTCGGCCGGGACACCGGGCCCGTGGTCGCTGCGCTCGATCATCTGGCACAGCTCGCCGGCGTGCCGCTGGCCGATCTCGAGCCCGCCGCGCGCGACGGCGTTGCTCAACAATTCCGGTCGTCCGGCGGCGTCGCCGCCGCAACGCTCGTCCGCGTGGTCCTGCAATGCTACTACCGCGACGACCGCGTGCTCGGCTCGCTGGGGATCGAGTTGCGGGCGCCATTCCCCAAGGGCCATGTGCTTCCTGATGGAGACTGGTCACTGCTCGACCCCGTCAAGGCAAGAGGCGGATCGATGAGGCGGACGTCCTAGCCATCTGGGCAGTCCAGCCCTGCGCTCCGGTCGGGCACCTTGCGCGGCAGGACAGAGGCCACCATCTGTGTGAGCCTTCGAGGACTTATGCCATGTTGGACTTCACCTCAGATATCGCCGATGACGCACCGTCATCGCGAACGGCGGCGGCTGCCCCGGCCGATGACCGGGCGCTGCTGGACGCCTATTCCAATGCCGTGATCGACGTGACCGACCGCGTCGGTCCTGCCGTCGTGCGCGTCGAGACTGGTCCCAAGGTG
>JAEYTQ010000045.1 GCA_023433965.1 Pseudomonadota bacterium
GACACCTCGTTCCAGGGCATTGGACGGCCTCCCGAATCGACCAATCCACCCATTTTGATGTGTCAGCTATGTCTCCGAACACCTGTCAGTGATCTGTCCGGTCTAAACATCAAGCCGGGGCATGACACCATTTTTAAAGGCTTCGCTGAAACCGGCTGAACTGAAACGCCTGCGTCGCATCCCACGGCGTGCGATGCGTCTCGTTCCGCGTCTCGACCAGCTCGAATTCTCGGCCAAGCTCCGCCGCGAGGCTCGCAGCGTCATGCCGCTGCACCGGCAGGCCGCTGCATTTGTCGGGACCATCGGGCGCAAACGTCGCAATGATGACGTGGCCGCCGGGAATAACCGCCGACTGAAGGCGCTTGACGTAAGCTGCCCTGTCGCGCGGGTCGGTCAGGAAATGAAACGCGGCGCGATCGTGCCAGACGCCGTAGGTCTTTGCCGGCTGCCACGTCGTGGCGTCGGCAACGATCCAGTCAATCATCGAAGCGGCCGCGCCGATCCGCTTCTTGGCTGCATCAAGCGCATTCGCAGAAAGATCCAGCACGCTGAGGTCGCGATATCCGTCGTGCAACAGAGCGTCGACCAGCCGCGATGCTCCGCCGCCGATATCGATAATGGCCGCGTCCCAATCGGGGGCGGCGGCGCGGATCATGTCGAGCGAGGTCGCCGGGCTGTCCTGGAACCAGCTGACCCCGGCTTCACCCTTGGTAATGTAGACGCTGTCCCAATGCGCGCTTCGCTCGGACATAGCGTGCTCCGGCTTGCGGCGGGCCGGCTCGAGAAGGCCTACTCTTCCTTCTTCGACATCCGCTCGAGGCGTTCCTGCATTTCCTTCATCTGCTGGCGCAGTTCGTCGATATTGCTGTCCTTGGGTGCCTCGGCACTCGCATCGGGCTCCGGCTCGGCAGTGGCGGTCGGACGGGGCGCGGCGAAGGGCTTGAACATCGAGAAGGTTTGCTGGAACAGCTCCATGTTGCGACGGACCTGCTCCTCCAACGGAGCAAAAGGAGTGCCGGACAGCGTATTGGCGATCTGCTTGCGGAACTTCTCCTGCTCCTGGGTCAGGGTCGCGATCGACTGCTCCAGATATTTCGGCACCACCATCTGCATGCTGTCGCCATAGAAGCGGATCAGCTGGCGGAGGAAGGTGGTCGGCAAGAGGTTCTGGCCGGCCTTGTTCTCCTGTTCGAAGATGATCTGGGCGAGCACGGAGCGGGTGATGTCGTCGCCGGTCTTGGCGTCATAGACCAGGAAATCTTCGCCGTCCTTGACCATGGCGGCGAGGTCTTCCAGCGTCACATAGGTGCTCGTCCCGGTGTTGTAGAGCCGGCGGTTCGCGTATTTCTTGATGGTGGTGGGTTGGTCTGATTTCGCCATGGGCTCTCACTTGCAAGCGCGGAGAACGGGAACCCGGCGGGCCATGCCGCAGGGCGGGAAGAGTACGCAACGCAACAAAATAAGCATTTTCAAAGGGCTCACGCTACCGTTTTGTGCGGCACGGTTAATCGCACAGCAAAATGTTGCTTGCGAAAGCGCCAAGAACGCTATTTTGAATGCGGTGCGGTATGAATTCGGCGGTCGGCCGATTGACATGCCTCAACGACGTTAACAGGATGGCTGACGAGACTGGCGATTGCCTTTTCCAGGCCCGCCTGCCCCCTTCACAAGAACCAAGCCCCAGGAGATGCCCATGTCAGACGATGTCGTCATCGTCAGCGCCGCCCGCACCCCGGTCGGAAGCTTCAACGGAGCGTTCGCGACCCTTCCAGCCCATGACCTCGGCGCCATCGCCATCAAGGCCGCGCTGGAGCGCGGTGGCATCGAGCCCGGCCGGGTCTCGGAAGTCATCATGGGCCAGATCCTGACCGCCGCCCAGGGCCAGAACCCTGCTCGCCAGGCTTCGATCGCCGCCGGCATCCCGGTGGAGAGCCCGGCGTGGGGCGTGAACCAGCTTTGTGGTTCGGGCCTGCGCACCGTCGCGCTCGGCTACCAGGCGCTGCTCAACGGCGATTCCGAAATCGTGGTCGCCGGCGGCCAGGAATCCATGAGCATGGCCCCGCACGCCCAGCACTTGCGCGGCGGCGTCAAGATGGGCGGCCTCGAACTGGTCGACACCATGATCAAGGACGGCCTGTGGGATGCCTTCAACGGCTACCACATGGGCAACACCGCCGAGAACGTCGCGCGCCAGTGGCAGATCACCCGCGCCCAGCAGGACGAGTTCGCGGTCGCCTCGCAGCAGAAGGCTGAGGCCGCGCAGAAGGCCGGCAAGTTCAACGACGAGATCGTCCCCGTCACCATCAAGACCCGCAAGGGCGACGTCGTCGTCAGCGCCGACGAATATCCGCGTCATGGTGCCACCCTCGACGCAATGGCGAAACTCAAGCCGGCCTTCGAGAAGGACGGCACGGTCACCGCGGGCTCGGCCTCCGGCATCAATGACGGTGCTGCGGCGGTGGTGCTGATGACCGCCAAGCAGGCAGCCAAGGAAGGCAAGAAGCCGCTCGCGCGCATCGTGTCCTGGGCGCAGGCCGGCGTCGATCCGAAGATCATGGGCTCGGGCCCGATCCCGGCCTCCCGCGCGGCGCTGAAGAAGGCCGGCTGGAGCGTCGGCGATCTCGACCTGATCGAGGCCAACGAAGCCTTTGCTGCGCAGGCCTGCGCCGTCAACAAGGACCTCGGCTGGGACACCTCGAAGGTCAACGTCAATGGCGGAGCCATCGCGATCGGCCATCCGGTCGGTGCGTCCGGCGCACGCGTACTGGTGACGCTGCTGCACGAAATGCAAAAGCGCGATTCGAAGAAGGGCCTCGCCACGCTGTGCATCGGCGGCGGCATGGGCATCGCGATGTGCCTCGCGCGCGACTGACGGCGTCCTGACACGCAGCTGGCGAGTGCGCCGCACACGTCAGCGCGTGCGTTGCACGCGACTAAAAAGGCGGCTGTTGCAAATCAAATATTCTTCGCAACCGCGCAGGCCTCGACTAAAGAAAAACGCCCGGCTCGACGCCGGGCGTTTTGTTCTTGATGTCCGTCAAACCAACCGCATAATCCGACGTTAAAAACAATCACTCCAGAAACGGCCGAAGAGTCAAGGGAAGGGAAAGCGAGATGGCACGTGTTGCATTGGTGACGGGTGGTACGCGGGGCATCGGTGCTGCGATCAGCAAGGCGCTGAAGGCCGCCGGCTACAAGGTTGCGGCGAGCTATGCCGGCAACGACGCGGCGGCGGAGAAATTCAAGGCCGAGACCGGAATCGCCGTCTACAAGTGGGACGTCAGCAGTTTCGATGCCTGCGCCGAGGGCGTGAAGAGGGTCGAGGCTGATCTCGGGCCGATCGAGGTGCTCGTCAACAATGCCGGCATCACCCGCGATACCGCCTTTCACAAGATGACGCTGGAGCAGTGGAACGCCGTCATCAACACCAATCTCGGCTCGCTGTTCAACATGACGCGCCAGGTCATCGAGGGCATGCGCGCACGCAAGTTCGGCCGCATCATCTCGATCTCGTCGATCAACGGACAGAAGGGGCAGTTCGGCCAGGTCAACTATTCCGCAGCGAAGGCCGGCGACATCGGCTTCACCAAGGCCTTGGCGCTGGAGAATGCCAAAGGCGGCATCACCGTCAACGCGATCTGCCCCGGCTACATCAATACCGAGATGGTGCAGGCGGTGCCGAAGGACGTGCTGGAGAAGAACGTGATCCCGCAGATCCCGACCAACCGACTCGGCGAGCCCGAGGAGATTGCGCGCGCCGTCGTTTTCCTCGCGGACGACGAGTCCGGCTTCATCACTGGCTCGACGCTGACGGTCAACGGCGGCCAGTACATGGTGTGATGCGATCGCATCACGCGGGCTGATATTCTCCGCATCGTCATGCCCGGGCTTGTCCCGGGCCTGATGCCCTGTCATTCCGGGGCGCCGCGCGAGCGGCGAGCTACGGTGCGCCATTGCGCACCTGAGAATCTCGAGGTTCCGGGTTCGGCTCCTCGAGCCACCCGGAATGACGAGGCTCCTGGAATGACTCCCCGCACGGCCACGCTGATCGGTCTGACCGCGATCCTGATGTGGTCGCTGCTGTCGGTGATGACGGTGGCGACCGGCAAGATCCCGGCGTTCCAGCTCGCCGCGATGACGTTCGCGATCGGCGGTCTCGTCGGCCTCCTCACCTGGATCGGCCGTGGCGATGCCGCGAAAAGCCTGCGGCAGCCGCTCGTCGTTTGGGCGGTCGGCGTCGGCGGCCTGTTCGGCTATCACGCGCTCTATTTCCTCGCACTGCGTTTTGCGCCGCCGGCAGAAGCGGGCCTGCTGAATTACCTGTGGCCGCTGCTGATCGTGCTGTTCTCATCGTTCCTTCCCGGCGAGCGGCTGGCCGCGCATCACATCATCGGCGCGGTGCTCGGCCTCGTGGGCACCGTGCTGCTGTTTGCCGGCAATACCTCCGGCTTCGCACCGGGAGCGGTGCCGGGATTGATCGCGGCGTTCATCGCCGCCTTCGTCTGGGCCACTTATTCGGTGCTGTCGCGCCGTTTGAAAGCGGTGCCGACCGACGCCGTCGCGGGCTTCTGTCTCGCCACGGCCGTACTGGCCGCGCTGATGCATGGCCTGCTCGAATCCACGGTGTGGCCGGAGACCACGCTGCAATGGCTCTCGGTGATCGCGCTCGGTATCGGCCCCGTCGGCGCTGCCTTCTACGCCTGGGACATCGGTATGAAGCGCGGCGATATCCGCGTGCTCGGCGCCGCCTCCTACGCGACGCCGCTGCTCTCGACCGGCTTCCTCATCGCTGCGGGCTTTGCGCAAGCCAGCGCCAACATCGCGCTTGCCGCTATCCTCATTGCCGGCGGCGGCCTGATCGCGGCAAAGGACATGGTGCTGCGGAAGCGATGACTGTCTTCCTGGGCGCGAAGTGCGGCCGCGGAATGCGTTTGCCCTAAGGCTCCCAGTCCGTTGGCGCGAGCTCGAAGCCTGCGAACTCGAATGCGGGCGCCACCGTACAGCCGACCAGCGTCCACTCGCCCGTCGTCTCCGCCATCTGCCAGGCTTGCGCCGGCACGATCGCCTGTGGCCGGTCGCCGTTCGCAAGGTCGGTGCCGAGGCGCACCTCGTGCTGCGTGCAGCCCTCATGCGCGATACGAAGCGTCAGCGGGCTGCCGGCGTAGTAGTGCCAGGTCTCGACCGCGTCGACCCGGTGCCAGTGCGAGCGTTCGCCGCGTGCGAGCAGGAAGTAGATCAGGGTCGAGCGCGAGCGTCCGTTGGCGTCCGTGGCCTGATCGCGAAACGTCTCGCGGTAATGCCCGCCCTCGGGGTGCGGACGGAGTTCGAGGTGCGCGATGATCTCGGCTGCAGTCGGCATCGATCCGTCTGGTCTTGGTCGTCAGGACTTGTGCGTCAGGACTTGTTCTTGCGCTCGCGCAGCTCGCCGAACACCGCGGCGGGGTCCGCGCCCTTCATGTGCAGCTTGGCCGCAACCGACGGCTCGTCGGCACGCAGGAAGACGTTGGCGCGCTTTTCCTCGCCCAGCAGGGTGGGAATGGTCGGCTTGTTCTCGGCCCGCAGCTTCGTCACTTCCGCGGCGCGCGCCTGCAGCGCCGCATTGTCCGGCTCGACGGTGAGCGCGAACTTGACGTTGGACGCCGTATATTCGTGGCCGCAATAGAGCTTGAAGTCGTCGGGCAGGGCGCGCAGCTTCAGAAGCGAATCCCACATCATCGGATAGGTGCCCTCGAACACGCGGCCGCAGCCGATCGAGAACAGCGTGTCGGCGGCGAACACCGTCTTCTCGGTGTCGAACACGTAGGAGACGTGGTCGAGCGTGTGACCGGGCGTTTCCAGCACACGCGCCAACAGATTGCCGATCTTGACCACGTCGGCATTGGCGACACGCACATCGACATTGGCGATCTCAGTCGTCTTGTCGTGCGGCGCGACGACGCGGCAATTGTATTTCTGCTTGAGTTCGGCGACACCCCCGACATGATCGCCATGATGATGCGTGATCAGGATGTCGGTGAGCTGCCAGCCCTCGCGCTCCAGCGCCTTCAGGATGGGGCCGGCCTCCGGCGCGTCGATCGACGCCGTCGCCTTGGTTTCCACATCGTGGATCAGGTAACCGAAATTGTCGTTTAAACAGGTGAAAGTACGAATTTCGGCAGCCATGTCATCTCCATCGCGCTCAGCCCCGCCCGACAAATATGGCGTTAACGTTGCGCAGGCAATGCAATATTCCGCGCGCAGGCGCCGCCCGGCGCATGTTAGATTGGCGTCATGACCATCGACGTCGTTGACCTCCGCGAATTCTATTCCCGCCGCCTCGGTATCGTGGCGCGGCAAATGATCAATCGCGGCCTCAGGGAGCGGTGGCCGAGCGCCGATGGCCAGCGCGTGCTCGGTATCGGCTATCCCTCGCCATATCTGGGGTTGTTCCGCGAGGACGCGGAGCGCTGCATTGCCTTCATGCCGGCGGCCCAGGGCGTCCTGAAATGGCCGACGGGACGGCCGGCGCTGGCCTCGCTGGTCGATGAATTCTCGCTGCCGCTTCCCGACGCCGCGGTGGACCGCATCCTCCTGGTGCACGCGCTGGAGATGTCGGACGATCCGGCCGCGTTGCTGCGCGAGGTGTGGCGCGTGCTGTCGCCGTCGGGGCGCGTCATCGCCGTGATCCCGAACCGCCGGGGCGTGTGGACCCGTACCGACAGCACGCCCTTCGGCCACGGCCGGCCCTACTCGCGCTCGCAGATCACCGAGCTGTTGCGCCAGACCTGGTTCACCCCGACCGCCTGGGGCGAGGCGCTGTTCATGCCGCCTTATGCCGGCGGCTGGGTCTTGAGATCGGCCCAGATGTGGGAGCGTGCCGGAGCCGCGTTGTCGCTGCCCTTTGCCGGCGTCCACATCGTGGAGGCGACCAAGCAGGTCTACCGCGCGATCCCCGCCAAGCGCGAGCGCACGCGGCTGATTCCCTCGCTGGCCAAGCCCGTGCTGGTGCCGTCCTCGACCACGGTGACGCGCAGCTGAAACAGATCGTCCCGGCGCGAGGCCGGGACGATTGCAGATCGAAACGTCAGAAGTGGCTACTCGCCCGGGGCGACTTCGTCGCTGGAGGCGACTGGAGCGGCTTCGCGCTCGGGGCGCGGACCATGCGGCCGCCGGCGCCGGCGCGGAAAGCGCTCGCCGCCGCCGCCCTCGAACCCGCCCTGGCCGCCATTCGCACCGACATTCACC
>JAEYTQ010000185.1 GCA_023433965.1 Pseudomonadota bacterium
CGTTGGGGTTTTACCCACACCCGCGAAGTGCTGCCGACCGCAGAGATCCGCCGCTCCGCTCAGCCGACGCCGATGCGAAGTGCCCCGCGCGAAATGGCAAAGCTCGGCTTCACCGCGCCTGATGGCAAGGCGACCACGATCGAATCCACGCTGCGCGAAACCTTTGCCGACGCGCTCCTCGTCATGCACCGGGGAACGCTGATCCATGAATGGTATGGCGACGGCATGAGCGCGACGACGCCACATTTGATATGCTCGATCAGCAAGGCGATCGCTGGCACGCTCGGCGGGGTGCTGGCCGCGCGCGGCTTGGTCGACCCGGAGGCGAGGGTGCTGCGTTACGTGCCGGAGCTTGAGACGTCGGTCTACGCCGGCTGCACCGTCCGCAACCTGCTCGACATGGCCGTCGCAATCGCGTTCGAGGAGGATTATGAAGACCCGACCGGCGACGTCGCGCGCTATCGGTTCTCCTCGGGCTGGGACGTGCCGCCACCGGGCATCGAGCCCAGTCATCAGCGCGCTTATCTGACGACTCTGCGCGGCACCGGCAAGCCGCACGGCAAGGTGTTCCACTACGTCTCGCCCAATACCGAGGTGCTCGGCTGGGTCTATGAACGCGCCTGCGGAATGCCCTATCATCGCATTCTCTCCGAATTTCTCTGGCAGCCCATGGGCGCGGAGGAGGACGGCTCTCTCACGCTCGATAGCCACGGCATGGGCCGCATCGCCGGCGGCATCTCGGTCTCCGCGCGCGATCTCGTCCGCTTCGGCGAGATGATCCGCTGCCGCGGCCTCGTCGAGGGCCGGCAGGTGGTGCCGGGCTGGTGGATCGACGACATCCGCGAGAACGGTGATCCCAAGGCGTGGGCCGACGGCGACCTCGCCGAATTCTTCCCGGGCGCGCGCTACCGCAGCAAATGGTTCACGATCGATCCCTCGCGCAACGCGCTCACCGCGATCGGCATTCACGGCCAGCACCTCTATGTCGACCTCGACTCCGACACCGTCATCGTCAAGCTCGCAACACAGCCCAAGGCGATGGATGTGCCGATCGACCAGCGCTGGTTTGCCGCCTTCAGCGCCATCACCGCACATCTCACCTGACGTTTGGACATCCTCATGCTTGAAACCGCCAAAGCCAAACCGCAAGCGCAGACCGCGACACCACATCCGCTTGATCCGCTGACAGCCGACGAGATCATCGCGGCTTGCGCTTTGGTGCGGGCGGCGGCGACGTCACCGGCGAACTGCCGTTTCCCAACGGTGCGGCTGGAGGAGCCGACCAAGCAGGAACTGGCCGCAGGCGAAATGGGGCGCCGCGCCTTCGCCTTGACGCTCGACGTCGCCACGGGCGAGGCGGTCGAGCATATCGTCGATCTCGGCCGCAGCGAGATCGTCAGCCGCAAGGTCGTGCCGAACCGCGAGGCTCCCTTTGGGCAGCCGCCGGTGATGCTGGAAGAGTTCTTCAAGTGCGAGGCCGTGGTGAAGGCCGATCCCGCCTGGCGGGCGGCGATGGTTCGGCGCGGGCTGACCGACAAGGACATCGAGTTGGTCCAGGTCGATCCGTTCTCGTCCGGTTTCTTCGACAAGGCGTTCGAGCGCGGCGCGCGTATCGTGCGCGCCGTGAGCTATTTTCGCGAGCATCTCCAGGACAACGGCTACGCCCATCCGATCGAGGGCGTGGTGGCCGTGGTCGACCTCATCGGCGGCAAGGTCATCGAGCTCACCGACGAAGACCCGATCGTGCCGATTCCGCGCAAGAAACGGAACTACGGCGCGCACGAGGTCCTGAACCCGCGTACCGATATCAAGCCGCTGCACATCGAGCAGCCCGAAGGGGCGAGCTTCAAGGTCGACGGCTGGAAAGTCGAATGGCAGAAATGGAGCTTCCGGATCGGCTTCACGCCGCGCGAGGGCCTCGTGCTGCATCAGCTCGCCTACCAGGACGGCGCGCGCAAGCGGTCGCTGATCCATCGCGCCAGCGTTACCGAGATGGTGGTGCCCTATGCCGATCCGACCGCGAACCATTTCTGGAAGTCGGCCTTCGATGCCGGCGAATACGGCCTCGGCATGCTCGCCAACGCGCTCGAGCTCGGCTGCGACTGCCTCGGCAACATCCACTATTTCGACGTGCCTGCCGCCGACAACAAGGGCGAGCCCTTCGTCATGCAGAACGCCATCTGCATGCATGAGGAGGACTACGGAATTGCCTGGAAGCACTACGAATTCCGCAACGGCCTGTTCGAGGTGAGGAGATCCCGGCGGCTCGTGATCTCGTTCTTCGCCACCGTCGGCAATTACGATTACGGCTTCTACTGGTATCTCTACCAGGACGGCACGATCCAGCTGGAGACGAAACTCACCGGCATCATCCAGACCGCTGCGGTCCAGCCCGGCGAAAGGTACCGATGGGGCGGCATGGTCGACGACAAACTCGGCGGCCCCACACACCAGCATTTCTTCAACGTCCGCCTGCATATGGATATCGACGGCGGCGGCAACACGGTGACGGAGCACGAGTTCGTGCCGCGGCCCTGGGGCGACGACAATCCGCACGGCAACGTGTTCGACACCACCACGCGCGTGCTGTCACGCGAGCGCGACGCCGCAGCGGTCGCCAATGGCGAGACCGGCCGGTTCTGGAAGATCAGCAATCCCAACGAAACCAATTCAGTCGGCGGTGCCCCGGCCTACAAGCTCGTGGTCAATCCGAGCCCCCTGATGCTGGCGCAGGAGGGCAGCTACGTGCGCAGGCGCGGCGGCTTCGCGACCAAGCACGTTTGGGTCACCGCGTTCGACGCGTCCGAGAAATACGCCAGCGGCGACTATCCCAACGTTCACGCCGGCGGTGACGGCCTGCCGCGCTATGCCGCGCAGAACCGCAATATCGAGAATGCCGACATCGTGGTGTGGCACTCCTTCGGCCACACCCATGTCTGCAAGCCCGAGGACTTTCCGATCATGCCGGTCGAATATGCCGGCTTTCTCTTGAAGCCGACCGGCTTCTTCGCGGCCAATGCGGCGGGCGACATCCCGCCGGACCGCAACAGCCGCAGCGTACTGGCCGGGGAGAAGAGCGCCGCCGCACCCTGTTGCCATGCAGGCCCCGAATAGCGGCTGCGCATCGGCATCGGCCCGCAGGGCCGATCCGCAGCCATCGTGCGCGTTCGTGTTCCGACGAAATCACCGCGTTCCAGCCTGGAAATATTCCAATTCAGAAGCAGCGGCGTCGCTGCGCGGGTAGGCGTATGCGTCGCACGTCCCGTGCACACGTCTGGAGAAATTCTAACGCTGTTCCTATCGCACTCCGAAACAGCCTGCGTTAGGGCGGGCTATCAAGAACGATACCGGCCAAGCCGGCAGTGCGTGGGGCTCGACAGACGTGACCGACTTCCAACTTTCTTCACATGACGACACGCGTCGTCGACAGATCCGAGTGCTGCTCCTTGGCGCGGCCGGTACGTTCTCCGTCATCATTCCCTTCGGTTCCGTGGAGGCTCAGACGCAGATTCCTCCCGTCACCGTGGAAGCTCCGGCGCAGCGCGCGCGTCCCGCGGCCAGCGCCTCGGCGCAAAGATCGGCGGCGACACGCACCGCACGAGCCAACCGCCGCGCTCCCGGGCAGCAGGCTGCCCCCACTCAGCCGGCATCGTCGAACGGCGCCGCGGGCGAACGTGCCAACGGGCCGGTGCGCGGTTTCGTCGCGACGCGGAGCGGCACCGCCACGAAGACCGACACGCCGCTGATCGAAACGCCGCAATCAGTCTCCGTGATCACTACGGACCAGATCAGGAATCAGGGCGCGGTCTCGATCGGCGAGGCCCTGCGCTACACCGCCGGGGTCAGCGGCGACGTCAATGGCGGCTCGGACACGCGCTTCGGCGGCCTCCAGATCCGCGGCTTCGACATGACCATGCCGGGCCTCTACGTCGACGGCCTGCGCATCCCCTCCAGCAACTACGTGCATTTCAACGGCCTCGACCCCTATGGCGCCGAGCGCATCGAGGTGCTCAAGGGCCCGTCGTCCGCGATGTATGGCGGTAGCGGCACCGGTGGCATCCTCAACTACGTGACCAAGCTGCCGACAGCGCAGCAGTTCGGCGAGGTCTCGATCTCCGGCGGCAGCTTCAACCGCTATCAAGGCCAGTTCGACATGGGCGGTCCCGCCAACAAGGAAGGCACCGTGCTGTGGCGCCTGACCGGCGTCGTGCGCGACGGCGAGACCCAGGTCGATTTCAGCAAGGACAATCGCGTCTTCATTGCGCCCGCGGTCACTTTCAAGCCGAACGAGGACACCACCATCACCTTGCTGGCCAACTACCAGAAGGACCGGGCAGGGTGGGGTCTTCAGTTC
>JAEYTQ010000271.1 GCA_023433965.1 Pseudomonadota bacterium
ATCACCACGTCGGGCTCGCCCTTTCCGTCCTCTGTTCCCGCCCAGGTCCAGATGCCGATGCCGGCATCGCAATGCGTTGCCGCGTCCTGCATCGACAGCCATTGCGGCGCCGGCTGCTTGCCGGCGACGATCACGTTGATGCGGTTGTAGGTGCGTAAGGCATGGTCGGCGATCCACAGCAGCGTGTTGGCATCTGGCGGGAAGTAGATGCGAACGATGTCGGCCTTCTTGTTGGCGACGAGATCGACGAAGCCGGGATCCTGATGGCTGAAGCCGTTGTGGTCCTGCCGCCAGACATGGGAGGTCAGGAGATAGTTGAGGGAGGCGATCGGGCGGCGCCACGGCAACTCGCGGGTCACCTTCAGCCATTTGGCATGCTGGTTGAACATGGAATCGACGATGTGGATGAAGGCTTCGTAGCAGGAGAAGAAGCCGTGCCGTCCCGTGAGCAGATAACCCTCGAGCCAGCCCTGGCAGAGATGCTCGCTCAGCACCTCCATCACGCGGCCGTCCTGCGCCAGATGCACGTCGTAGGGCTCGATCGGCTCCATCCAGACCCGCTCGGTCGCCTCGAACACGGCGTCCAAGCGGTTTGACGCGGTTTCGTCCGGGCCCATGATGCGGAAATTGCGCTCCTTCGCGTTGAGGCGGATGACATCGCGTAGAAACTTGCCGAGTTCGCGTGTCGCTTCCGCCATGACTTCGCCAGGCTGCGGCACGTCCACCGCGAAGCTGCGGAAGTCCGGCAGCTTCAGTTCCTTCTTGAGCACTCCGCCATTGGCGTGCGGATTGGCGCCCATGCGCCTGTTGCCTGCAGGTGCGAGAGCCTGAAGCTCGGGAACGAGCGCGCCGCTTTCGTCGAACAGCTTTTCGGGCTCGTAGCTGCGCATCCAGTCTTCGAGGATTTTCAGATGCGCCGGATTTTCCCGACAGCCTGCGACCGGCACTTGATGGGCGCGCCAAAAGCCCTCGACTTTCTTGCCGTCGACTTCTTTCGGTCCCGTCCAGCCCTTCGGGCTGCGCAGCACGATCATCGGCCAGCGCGGCCGCTCGACGTTTTCGCGCCCGTCGCGGGCGTGCTGCTGGATCGAGCGGATGCTTGTCAGCGCGACGTCTAGCGCATCGGCCATGGCCTGGTGCATCGGTCTGGGATCGTCGCCTTCGACGAACAGGGGCTCATGGCCGAACCCGCGGAAGAGATCGCGGATCTCCGCATCTTTCATTCGCCCCAGCACGGTGGGATTTGCGATCTTGTAGCCGTTGAGATGCAGGATCGGCAGCACCGCGCCGTCATGGGCCGGGTTCAGGAACTTGTTGGAGTGCCAGGACGCAGCGAGCGGGCCGGTCTCGGCCTCGCCGTCGCCGACCACGCAGGCGACGATCAAATCAGGGTTGTCGAATGCCGCGCCATAGGCGTGCACGAGCGCATAGCCGAGCTCGCCGCCTTCGTGGATCGAGCCCGGCGTTTCCGGCGCCGCATGGCTCGGGATGCCGCCGGGGAAGGAGAACTGCCTGAACAGCTTGCGCAGTCCGTCGGCATTGCGGGCGATCCCGGGATAGATCTCGCTGTAGCTGCCTTCGAGATAGGTGTTGGCGACCATGCCCGGTCCGCCGTGACCGGGACCGCAGACATAGATGACGTCGAGGTCCAGCGCGCGGATGACCCGGTTGAGATGGGCATAGATGAAGTTCAGCCCCGGCGTCGTGCCCCAATGGCCGAGCAGACGCGGCTTGATGTGCTCGGGCCGGAGCGGCTCGCGCAGCAGCGGGTTGTCGAGCAGGTAGATCTGCCCGACGGAGAGGTAGTTGGCGGCGCGCCAGTAGCGGTCGAGCAGATCGAGGTCGCTGCTCGCCTGGGCCGTTTTTTGTTGAATTGTCATGTTCCTGCCGACTTTCACCCAGCGATCGTCACCAACTTTGTTCCGGCACGATCGATCCTTGACGGCCATCAAACGAAATCGCCATGACAGGCATGTTGCGTGAGGTCAAAGGCGCGCGCCCGAAATTTGGGCGGCTACTTTGCATGGGGTTGTTTTCGCGTTTGGTATTTGTGTTCTTGATTTGTTCCGTTTGCATGCTATCTTGGCTGCATGAGTCCAGCATCCTCTCATGCTCTCAAGCACCCGCCGGTCACGGCGCCCTCCGAGCCGGCGGGTGCGCCTTCGGATTTCCCCGAGCTCGGCGTCGCCATCGAGCGCGCCCGCCGGCGAGGGCGGGGCGCCCAGTCCAACGCCAGCGGCCGTTACGAGGCCGAGGCGCGCGTTGCCTTCGATGATGGCTGGCAGAGCCTGGACGAGCTGCCGCCGTTCAAGACCACCGTGGCGGTCGACACTTCGCGCAAGGTGATCACCCGCAACGATTCCCCCGATATCGGCTTCGACCGCTCGATCAATCCCTATCGCGGTTGCGAGCACGGATGCGTCTACTGCTTTGCGCGGCCGACCCACGCCTATCTCGGCCTGTCGCCCGGGCTCGACTTCGAGTCGAAGCTGTTCGCCAAGCCCGAGGCGCCGGCGCTGCTGGAAAAGGAGCTCGCCGCCTCAGGCTACGAGCCGCGGATGATCGCGATCGGCACCAACACCGATCCGTATCAGCCGATCGAGCGCGAGCGAAAGATCATGCGCGGCATCCTCGAGGTGCTGGAGCGCACTTCGCATCCCGTCGGCATCGTCACCAAATCGGCGCTGGTCCTGCGCGACATCGACATTCTCGCGCGGATGGCGAAGCGCAACCTGGCCAAGGTCGCGATCTCGGTCACCTCGCTCGATCCGAAGCTGGCGCGCACCATGGAGCCGCGGGCCTCGACGCCGTCGAAACGGCTGGAGGCGCTGAAGCAGCTCTCGGAGGCCGGCATTCCGACCACCGTGATGGTCGCGCCAGTGATCCCGGCGCTGAACGATTCCGAAATCGAGCGTATCCTCGATGCCGCCGCCCACGCCGGCGTCAAGGAAGCCGCCTATGTGTTGCTGCGGCTGCCGCTCGAGGTCCGCGATCTCTTCCGCGAATGGCTGATGGCGAACTATCCGGACCGTTATCGCCACGTCTTCACCCTGATCCGCGACATGCGCGGCGGGCGCGACTACGACGCCAAATGGGGCGAACGGATGAAGGGCACCGGACCTATGGCCTGGACCATCGGCCGCCGCTTCGAGATCGCCTGCGAGCGGCTCGGCCTCAACAAGCGGCGCTCCAGGCTGACCATTGATCACTTTGCGCGGCCGAAGCGGAACGGCGATCAGCTCAGCCTGTTTTGAGGGACGCGTGCAAGAGGTGTCGCATGCTTAAGGAACTCGCCGTGCCGGTGCCGCGGCTGACCGTCATCACACTAGGTGTGAACGACATCCGCGCCAGCATCGCTTTCTACGACGCGCTTGGTTTTTCCCGCCGACTGAAGGCGTCCGGCGAGGCCGTCGCCTTCTACGACACGGGTGGGCCGGTGCTCGCCTTGTATCCGTGGGATCTGCTCGCGGCAGACGCAGTCTTGCAGGACGCGCCGAGACCATCGACCTTTCGCGGCATGACGCTCGCCTGGAACTGCCGTACGCGTGAGGAGGTCGACGCGGTGCTGGCCTTCGCCATCGGGAAGGGGGCCAGCTTGCTGAAGGCGGCGCAGGAGACCCACTACGGCGGCTATTCCGGCTATTTTGCCGATCCCGACGGACATGCCTGGGAAGTCGTGGTTGCACCTGGTATCGAGGTGGGCGAGGACCGGCGGGTGCATCTGGCGGAGTAGGGCGGGCGGCCTGTATAACGGGAATATCCTGGGTTCCCGGTTGCGCCGGCGAAGCTGCTTGCGCACGATCCCGGTCATGATTCGGGACCCCTCCGCCAAGACCCAAGCCAAGGCCGCGCCGAAGAAAAAGGCCGCGAAGAAAGTCGTGCTCGCCAAAGTGGCTAAGATCTCCGCGGCCGATGCGGCGAAGGTTCCTGCCGGTAAGAAAGGCATCATTGCCGTTGCCGCCCCCAGCTTCCGCCGCGAGCGCGCGTTGATCAAGCGCGGCGTCTGGCCGGTCGCCGGCTGCGACGAGGCCGGCCGCGGCCCGCTCGCCGGTCCCGTGGTGGCGGCGGCCGTGATTCTCGACCCCGACCGCATCCCGCGCGGCATCGACGATTCCAAGCGCCTGACCGCCGAGGAGCGCGAGAAGCTGTTCGACAAGATCTGCGCCACCGCGCAGGTCTCCGTGGCGGTTGCCTCGCCCACCCGAATCGATCGCGACAATATCCTGCGGGCCTCGCTGTGGGCGCTGAAGCGCGCCGTGGTGGCGCTGCCCGAGGCGCCCCGCCACGTCTTCGTCGACGGCCGCGACCGGCTCGACACGCCTTGCGATTGCGAGGCCGTAATCGGGGGCGACGGCCTCGTGCTGTCGATTGCCGCGGCCTCCATCGTCGCCAAGGTCACGCGCGACCGGCTGATGTGCGCGCTGGCGCAGGACTGTCCCGGCTACGGCTTCGAGCAGCACAAGGGCTACGCCGTCCCCGAGCATCTCGAGGCGCTCGATCGTCTCGGCCCGTCCATCCATCACCGCAGCTTTTTCGCCCCCGTCGCCGCCGCCCGCGCCAAGCACATGCCGTGGACCGTCGCGCCGGTGCAGGACCTGTTCTCGGTGGCGGAGGTCGAGGTGCAGGTGGACGCGCAAATCGAGGTCGGCACTTCCATAGGCCTCTAGGCTTCCGCGGTAGCCGCGGAGCTCTTCGCCTCTCCCCGCAAGCGGGGAGAAGGAGGAGAGATGCGGTTGCCACGACGCACGGCGCCCATTATCAAAACTGTTGTGAGCGAACAGGGCCGGCTGGACTGGCTGCATCTTTCGGACGTTGCATGCGGTTTACCTCCCTGGTCATCGAGCTCATTCGCGCCCGGCCGCGGCTGATCGTGTGGATTGCCGTGCTGCTGCAGGCTTTGATGTGGCTGCTCGTGGCGCTGGTGTTCTACCGCAGCCCGCCCGGCAGCCTCGCGACCCTCCTCGCCTTTGGCCGGGAGTACCAGGTCGGCACCGATCTCGGCCCGCCGCTTGCCGTCTGGCTCGCCGACATCGCTTATCGCGCCGCCGGCGGTCACATGTTCGGCGTCTATGCGCTCGCCCAGATCTGCGAGATCGCAACCTTCATCGCGCTCTATCATCTCTCCCGTGCCGTGGTCGGGTCGCAGCAGGCGGTGCTCGCCGTGCTGCTCACCATGACCGTGCTGGCCTTTTCCTCCTCGGCGCTGGACTTCGGCCCGCTGATCCTGGCACGGCCGCTGTGGGCCCTGCTGCTGCTGTACTCCTGGCAGATCATCGGCCAGCGCCGCGGCAATGCCTGGTTCGCCTGGTCGATCGAAGCCGGCCTCTTGCTGCTGACGACGCCCGCCGCGATCTTTCTGCTCCTGCTTATCGTCGTCTTCGCGGTCTCCACCGCCGGCGGCCGCCGCACGCTGCGCGGTCTCGATCCGCTGTTTGCACTGGTCGTCGTCGGCGTGCTGGCGCTGCCCTATGCGGTCTGGCTGGTGCGTGCCGAGACCTTGACGCTGCCCGCCTTGCCGCAAGTCGCGGAGCTCAACGCACGCGCGCTGCATGCGGCCTGGCTGCTCGGTGCGCTCGTACTGGGCGCGGCGGCGATCCCGGCGCTGACCTTCCTCAACACCGGGCTGTTCGCCGGCAAGGGCGAGGAGCCGCCGATCATCTACCGCCCGCCGGTCGCGCCGCTCGCGCGCAATTTCGTCTATTTCTTCGCGCTGGCCCTGCCGCTCGGCGCGGTGCTGATCTCCGGACTGCTGGGGCTCGACTCCGTCGTCGGCGGTCCAGGGGTCGTGCTGATCATGTCTGGACTTGCCGTGGTCGTCGCGGCCGGCGATCTCATCGCGATGCGCCGTGCGCGGATGCTGCGCACGGTATGGGCTGCCGCCGTCATCGCACCCGCCGCCGGCGTGGTGCTCGGCGTCCTGTTCCTGCCCTGGACCGGCACGAACGAGATCGCGACCTCGATGCCGGCGCGCGCGATCGCGGACTTCTTCGACGAGAGCTTTGCCCGCCGCACCAACCAACGCCTGCGCGCCGTCGCGGGCGAGACCCAGCTCGCCAGCTTGATCGCGCTGCATTCCGGCCGGCCGCATCTCTTCATCGATGCCGAGCCCGCGCGGACCCCGTGGATCAATCAAACGAAATTTGCCGAGACCGGCGGCGTCGTGGTCTGGCGCGCCTCCGATACCGCCGGCACGCCACCGCCGGACATCCTCAAACGCTTCCCCGGCATCGTGCCGGAAGTCCCGCGTGCCTTCGAATGGCTGGTGACGGGCCGCCAGCAGCTCCTACGCATCGGCTGGGCCATCGTGCGGCCGAAAGGGACGTAGGTCTCGCACGTTGTCATTCCGGGGCTCGCGGCTTTGCCGCGCCCCGGAGTGACGCCGCGCATGTGGTTACGTCGCGCTTTGCGCAAGCGCCTTCGCAATCGACCGCAGATCCTGCCAGGCCAGCCGCTTGTACGAGGGCGAGCGCAACAGATAGGCCGGGTGGAACGTCGGCAGTGCGCGAATGGTGCGCTGGCCGGTGTCGTAGTCGAACCAGCGCCCGCGGGTGCGCATGATGCCCTCGCGCGTCGACAGCAGCGTCTGCGTCGATGGATTGCCGAGCGTCACCAGCACGTCAGGATTCACCAGCTCGATATGGCGTTGGATGAAGGGCAGGCAGATTTGCGTCTCCTGCGGCGTCGGCGTGCGGTTGCCGGGCGGCCGCCAGGGGATCACGTTGGCGATGTAGGCCGTGCTGCGGTTGAGGCCGATGGCTCCGATCATCAGATCGAGCAGCTTGCCGCTGCGCCCGACAAAGGGAAGCCCCTCGATGTCCTCGTCGCGGCCCGGCGCCTCGCCCACGAACATGATGCGCGCCTGCGGGTTGCCGTCGGCGAACACCAGCCGCGTCGCCGTGTGCTTCAGCGCGCAGCCCTCGAAACTCTGCATCAGCTCGCGCAGCGCCTCCAGCGTCGGCGCCGTGCGCGCGGCTTCGCGCGCGGCCGCGATCGCGACGTCGGGTGCAGGGGCGGCTTCTCCGCGCATGACCGCAGGCGCGGCCGGCGGCCGCGGCGCCTCGACCGGATGTGCGGCGCGCGGGGTCGGCGACGGGACATCCAATTCCGCCAGGCGGTCGATCGGTTCCTCCGCGAGCGCGCAGTCGACACCGGCCTCCAGATAGAAGGCGAGCAGCTCTCGGACGGTGGGTGCAGGTTCGTGCATCATGGGAAAGTCTGACTTTATACCACCCTGGACGGCCTTGCATCCCAGCGGAATGCATTTCCGAGGTTGTCCTGCCCGGAAAAATCGGAAACAAGGGGGCGCAAATGACCAAGGACCGTCTCAAGGGCTGAGATCAGACGAGCACCGAAGAACTTCCCCCGCGCGAATCCATGGAATTCGACGTCGTCATCGTCGGCGCCGGCCCCTCGGGCCTGTCGGCCGCGATCCGGCTGAAGCAGCTCAACGCCGATCTCAACGTCGTCGTGGTGGAGAAGGGCTCCGAGGTCGGCGCGCATATTCTCTCCGGCGCCGTCATCGACCCGGCCGGGCTCGACAAGCTGATCCCCGACTGGCGCGAGGATTCCGACTGCCCGCTGAAGACGCAGGTCAAGGACGACCGCTTCTTCTGGATGACGGGAGCCGGCGCGATCAAGCTGCCGAACTTCATCATGCCGCCGCTGATGCACAACCACCATTGCTACATCGGCTCGCTCGGCAATGTCTGCCGTTGGCTGGCGCGCAGGGCCGAGGCGCTCGGGGTCGAGATCTATCCGGGCTTTGCCGCCGCCGAAGTGCTGTATGACGAGGGCGGCAAGGTCAAGGGCATCGCCACCGGCGACATGGGCGTCGGCCGCGACGGCAAGCCGAAGGATTCCTTCACCCGCGGAATGGAATTGCTCGGCAAGTACACGCTGTTCGCCGAAGGCGCCCGCGGCAGCCTGACCAAACAGCTCATCAACAAGTTTGCGCTGGACGCCAAGAGCGAGCCGCCGAAATTCGGCATCGGTCTCAAGGAAGTCTGGCAGATCGACCCCGCCAAGCACCAGAAGGGCTTGATTCAGCATTCCTTCGGCTGGCCGCTCGACATGAAGACGGGCGGCGGCTCGTTCCTCTATCATTACGACGACAATCTCGTGGCCGTCGGCTTCGTCGTCCACCTCAACTACGACGATCCCTATCTCTCGCCATTCGACGAGTTCCAGCGCTTCAAGACCCATCCCTCGATCCGCGGCACTTTCGAAGGCGCCAAGCGGCTGGCTTACGGCGCGCGCGCCATCACCGAGGGCGGTTATCAGTCGGTGCCGAAGCTCAGCTTCCCAGGCGGCGCGCTGAT
>JAEYTQ010000311.1 GCA_023433965.1 Pseudomonadota bacterium
CGGCAGGGCTCGCCGCGGCTGCGGGTGCCGCCGGTGCGGCCTGCGTCGCGGCCGTGGGCTTTGCCGGAGTCTGCGACCATGCGGCGCCGGTCATCGCTACCGAGATCGCGCCTGCTAAAATCAGTCCTGCCGCCACACGCATGGTGATGTCCTCGAGATTGATCCCGTTGTTCCGCCGCGGCTTTTCGCCCGTGGCAAAACCATCCTGCCCCAAACCATCCTAGCCTAGATGGTGGGCCGTCGCCATTGCAACGGCTGTTTGGCGCCTCGTCCCAATTGTGCCCAACCGGATGGGTGCGCTCGGATCAAGTGTCGGCCAGCGCCTTGGCGATGGCGGTCTTGACCCGCGTGTCCGCCGGCTCGACCGCGGAGCCGAAGACCTCGGCGATATAGCCGTCGCGGCCGATCAGGTATTTGTGGAAGTTCCAGCGCGGAACTTCCTTGGGTCGGGCCTCGGCGGCCCATTTGTAGAATGGGTGTGCTCTCGCGCCGACAACTGCGGCCTTGGCCGTGATCGGGAAGGTAACGCCATATTGGTGGTGCGCGGTCGCCGTGATCTCGCTGTTGCCGCCCGGCTCCTGGCTACCGAAATCGTTGGAGGGCACGCCGATTACGGTGAGGCCGCGTTCGCGAAACTCGTTCCAGATCTCCTGCAAGCCGGCATATTGCGGCGTGTAGCCACAGAGCGAGGCGGTGTTCACCACCAGCAGCGGTTTGCCGGTGAAGGCGGCGAGGCGGATGTCTTCGCCTGACAAAGCGGGGAAGGAGAAGGCGTAGGCCGAGATCCGGCTCTTCCCGCCATCGGCAAGGGCGCGCGCGACAGGCGCGAGTGCACCCGCAAGAGTAACGCTCAGCACGATCCGGCGGCTCATCATGACGGTATCCCCCGAAATGATCCGGGACGCATGTTACCCTGGCGGTGCGCTCAGCCACGTCAACACCGCGTTATCGAGCGGGCGAAAGCGTCAATACAGGCGGACGATGAAATCGGTGCCTTGGCCGGTCTCGCCCTGGTTGATGCCCTGGTCGGAGACGATGATCGAGCCGCCTGACGTCAGCATCTCGTTGATCCTCGCCATGGTGTCGGCCGGGACCGAGATGCGGTCGAGCGCTTCGGCAGGACTGGCCGGCGTGACCATCGGCTTTGCGGCCACCGGGATCACGGCGCCGCCGCGCTGGCGGCGCGTCAGGCGGTCGTCGTTCTCGCGCGCCGCGGCACGGGCAGAGAGGGGCAGCGACACCACCGACCAACGCAGCGCGTTGGCATCGGCCTTGTCGAGCTCGGCGGTGAACACATGCGTGCCGAGTGGCCGGTCGCTCTGCGCGATCGTGACGGGCACTTCGAACAGCGGCGCTAAGTTCTGCCGCACATAGAGCTTGGAATCCTTGCGGCTGATGAAGACGGCAATCTGGCCGGCGCGCTTGGGCGCCTCCGGCTTTGCCGCCGGCGCGGGATCGGCAGGGCGGCTCTCGTCCTTCTTCGCATCCGGCGAGGTGGCGAGCACCGGTGCAGCGGCCTGATCGGACGTCGTCGCGGGGGACTCCGCCTGCGGCTTTACGGGCTCGGTCTTGTCCGCTGGCTTGTCGTCGCTCCCTGGCTTGGCCGTGTCGGAAACCTCGGCGGTCCTGGTCTTGTCCGCCGATACGTCCTCGCGCGCGGGCGCATTGCCGGTGGTCGCATCCGACATGACGGTGTGTCCGACGGATGTGCGCAGCTCGAGAACACTGTCGGCGCTGGCCGTCCTGGTCTCGACCGGCTTGGTTTCGGCGGCGCCCTTATCGGCCTTGTCGCCGACATTGGACTCAGGCTGGAGACTCGCCGTGGGCTGCGGCGGCACGCGCACCGAGGCGAGCAGTGGGTGGGAGAAGTTTTGTGGCGAGACCTGACCGGGGGCCACGATCACGCGCGCGCCCATACGGGTCCAGTTCCACATCTTCATCGCGAACGACATCGGCATGCGAATGCAGCCATGCGAGGCCGGATAGCCCGGCAGCGCGCCGGCATGCATGGCGACCCCGGACCAGGTGATCCGCTGCATATAGGGCATCGGCGCGCCGCTATAGAGGTTGGAGCGGTGGAATTTGTTCTTCTGGATGACGCTGAACACGCCCATCGGGGTCGAGTGGCCCTTCATGCCGGTCGACACCGGAGATTCCGCGAACGCGCCGTTTCTGTCGTAGACCGTCACCTTCTGCCGGTCGATCGAGACGACGATGACCAGCGGCCCCTGCGGCTTGGCGCCGGTTTCCTTCTCGACGCCGCTTTCCTTCTTGCTTGCAGCGCCACGCTTTGCCGGCTTCTGGCGCGGCATTTCGGGAAGCCGATCCTGCCGGGCGTAATAAGACCCGTCGGAATAATCCGTCCAATAATAAAACGCTGCGTCCGCCTGGCCGGTAGCGCCAATCGCACCCGCCGCCGCCAAAATGGCGGCCTGCCACAGCCGTGCTGGCTTGGCAGAAGAACCCGACCCGTTCACGCTGTTCATCCTCGAATCCATAATCCAAATCAAACGTTAGTCTCGCAAAGGGGATACGCGTTCACCAGCAGAGTGGTTCTGCCGACAGCGACTTTTGTCCATGACGTAGCAAAAAAGCCTCACAGAGCGGTAAACGGCGGCCGTGCGTGATTGTCCGTCGCCTTCCTGATCGCCGAGAGCGTTCCTACATTATGGGGACTTGTTACCGGAGAACTTCATGTCATCTCGTTTCCCCGGTCTTTCCGGTATCCGCCTGAAAGGCCTCGCTTTATTCATCATCGCTCTGACTGCCTCAATGGCGCCGGCATCCGCCGCCGATGAGCCCGATCTGATCTTCCGCCGCTCCACCGTGTTCAAATGGATGAGCCCGAACGACAAGCTTGCGACTTATGGTCTCGACGATCCCGAGGTCGAGGGCGTCGCTTGTCATTTCACGGTGCCGGAGAAGGGCGGCTTCAAGGGCTGGCTCGGCCTTGCCGAGGAGGTCTCGGACATCTCGCTGGCCTGCCGCCAAGTCGCGCCGATCAAGTTCAAGCACAAGATGGAGCAGGGCGACGACATGTTCCGCCAGCGCCGATCGCTGTTCTTCAAAAAGATGCAGATCGTGCGCGGCTGCGACGCCAAGCGCAACGTGCTGGTCTACATGGTCTATTCCGACAGGCTGATCGAGGGCTCGCCGAAGAACTCGACGTCGACCGTGCCGATCATGCCGTGGGGAACGGCGGACGTGAACGTGCAGAAATGCGGCGAGTTCTTCACGCAGTGAACGCGCTCGCGGTCACTCATTGAGGGTCGCGCGGTCTCGCCAGATGCGAGCCGGTCAGACGCACGAACATCTGCGGCGCGGCCTCGAAGCCGCGGCGCGATTGCAGGGCCATTTCGCCGGTGACGCCGCAAATGGGTGATTGTTCGCCGCGATCCGTCCTTGGATCTGCATCGCGCGGCGTTGCGCGATTTCCCGCCGTCATGGTGGCCATCCCTCACGTGAATGCGCCCGATTTGCGGGCGTCTCGGTTTCGATGGCTTGGGTCGCTGTCGAAGCGCCCCCGGTTCGATAGCCCCAGCCGTCGTTTGCCGTCCCATTCAGCAGAAAAGCGTAAAATGCGTGTGAAGCGCGCGCGGCGCCAGGGTGACAGCGGCTGCACCGGGTGCCTGTCCGCGCTGACGCCGGAACTTGGCAGGCCACTTTGACCCGCAGCGCGACCTCTCTGAAATATCTGGCATTTTCGAGAAATTGTTTCGTCCTCCGGGGCGGGATGAAACAATTCTC
>JAEYTQ010000328.1 GCA_023433965.1 Pseudomonadota bacterium
CCTATGGCGTGATCGGCAAGACGGAGGAGGCCTATTTCCGCAAGATCAACGCGGAGGGCGGCGTCAACGGCCGCAAGATCACCTTCGTGACCTATGACGACGCGTATTCGCCGCCGAAGACCGTGGAGCAGGCGCGCAAGCTGGTCGAGAGCGACGAGGTGCTGCTGATCTTCAACTCGCTCGGCACGCCGCCGAACTCGGCGATCCACAAATACATGAACCAGAAGAAGGTGCCGCAGCTGTTCGTCGCCACCGGCTCCACCAAGTGGAACGATCCGCAGAACTTCCCCTGGACGATGGGCTGGCAGCCCAACTACCAGAGCGAATCGATCATCTACGCCAAGTACATCCTGAAGAACCATCCGAACGCCAAGATCGCCGTGCTCTACCAGAACGACGATTACGGCAAGGACTATCTGAAGGGCTTCAAGGACGGGCTCGGCGCCAAGACCTCGATGATCGTGATGGAGGAGAGCTACGAGGTATCGGAGCCGACCATCGACTCCCACATCGTCAAGCTGAGGGCGACCGGCGCCGACGTGTTCTTCAACATCACCACGCCGAAGTTCGCGGCGCAGGCGATCAAGAAGAACGCCGAGATAGGCTGGAAGCCGTTGCACTTCCTCAATAACGTCTCGGGCTCGATCGGCAGCGTGATCAAACCGGCCGGCTTCGAGAACGCCCAGGACATCATCTCCTCGCAATATTTCAAGGATCCGACCGACGCGCAGTGGAAGAACGACGCGGCGATGCGCGGCTGGAACGAATTCCTGGACAAGTACTATCCGGAAGCGAACCGCGCCGACGCCTCGGTGATGTACGGCTACATCGTCGCGCAAGGCCTGGTGCACGTGCTGAAGTCCTGCGGCGACAACCTGACGCGCGAAAACATCATGAAGCAGGCCGCCAGCATCCGGGACTTCGAGCCGGCGGGCCTGCTGCCGGGCATCAAGGTCAACACCTCGGCGACCGATTTCGCGCCGCTCTCGCAGCTGCAATTGATCCGGTTCAAGGGCGAGCACTGGGAGCGTTTTGGCGACGTCTTGAGCGGCGACGTCGGCGGCTGATCTTAACCAAAGGCTGAGGATGTCAGCCCTTATCGACCAAAGACGCAGCCCCTGCGGCATTGCCGCAGGGGTTTTCCTTGAAGCTTGCGGGCAAATCGTATTGAATTGCAGCCGCGTCGCCAAAAAACAATCGATCCAAGAAAAGGGACGCACACACCAAGAAAAACAGGGAGATTGGAATGCCTGCTGTCACCGGCAAGCTTGCGGCCGCATCATTGGCGCTCACGCTCATCGCGGCTTCGACGTCAACTGCATCGGCCCAGAAGAAATACGATAACGGCGCGACCGACACCGAGATCAAGATCGGCAACATCATGCCCTACAGCGGACCGGCTTCCGCCTACGGCATCATCGGGCGCACCGAAGCCGCCTATTTCAAGAAGATCAACGACGAGGGCGGCATCAACGGCCGCAAGATCAACTTCGTTTCCTACGACGACGCGTACTCGCCGCCGAAGACGGTGGAGCAGGCGCGCAAGCTGGTCGAGAGCGACGAGGTACTGCTCGTCTTCAATTCGCTCGGCACGCCGCCGAACTCGGCGATCCAGAAGTACATGAACTCGAAGAAGGTGCCGCAGCTGTTCGTCGCCACCGGCGCCACCAAGTGGAACGATCCGCAGAACTTCCCGTGGACGATGGGCTGGCAGCCCAACTACCAGAGCGAGACGCAGATCTACGCCAAGTACATCCTGAAGGCCATGCCGAACGCCAAGATCGGGGTGCTCTACCAGAACGACGATTACGGCAAGGACTATCTGAAGGGCCTGAAGGACGGCCTCGGCGCCAAGGCCGCGAGCATGATCGTGCTGGAGGAGAGCTACGAGACCTCCGAGCCGACCATCGACAATCACATTGTCAAGCTGAAGGCGACGGGGGCCGACGTCTTCGTCAACATCACCACGCCGAAATTCGCGGCGCAGGCGATCAAGAAAATCTCCGAGATCGGCTGGAAGCCGACGCACTTCCTCAACAACGTCTCGGCCTCGGTCGGCAGCGTGATCAAGCCCGCCGGCTTCGAGAATTCGCAGGACATCATCTCGGCCGCCTATCTGAAGGACGTGTCCGACCCGCAGTGGAAGGACGACCCGGGCATGAAGGCCTTCCTGGACTTCATGGCGAAGTACTTCCCCGAGGGCGACAAGCTCGACGGCGGCACCGTCGTCGGCTACGGCGTGGCACAGACGCTGGTCGAAGTCCTGAAGAAGTGCGGCGACAATCTGACGCGCGAGAACGTCATGAAGCAGGCGGCGAGCCTGAAGGACTTCCGCACGGAAGTGCTGCTGCCGGGCATCAAGATCAATACCGGACCGAACGACTTCGCGCC
The DNA here is from genome assembly GCA_023433965.1 of Pseudomonadota bacterium. Taxonomy (GTDB): domain Bacteria; phylum Pseudomonadota; class Alphaproteobacteria; order Rhizobiales; family Xanthobacteraceae; genus Bradyrhizobium. The sequence goes on from JAEYTQ010000328.1 coordinate 2,392, forward strand.
GATCAGCTCGCTCCAGCTGATGAAGTTCAAGGGCGACAAGTGGGATCTGTTCGGCGAGGTGATCAGCGCCGACGCCGGCGGCTAGCCGCGGGAAGCCAAAGAAAGCAAGCCCCCTGCACTGATCACGCAGGGGGCTTTTGCTTGCGCGGCGATCGCGATCGAATGACGGCGGAGCCGACTTACGCTGCCGCGCAGGATGCGCTAGGCATGAGACAGGCGCGTTTGCGCCGATCTCTTCTGTCCAAGGCTTTGCGTCATGACCGACCGACGTCCCTTGCTTCGCGCGATCTATGACGCCGCCGTTGCCGCCGCCCACCCCAATGTGGTGCTGGCGCCGCACCTGCGGCCCGCACCGAAAGGCCGCGTGATCTGCCTCGCTGCCGGCAAGGGCGCCGGCGCCATGGCCGCGGCCGCCGAGCGACATTATCTCGACGCGCTCGCGCTGGCGCCGGAGCGCCTCGTCGGCATCGCCACCACGCGCCATGGCTACGGCGTGCCGACGCGCCGCATCCGCGTGGTCGAGGCCGGCCATCCCGTGCCGGACGAGGCCGGTCTGAAGGGCGCGGCTGACACGCTCGCGCTCGCGGCCGAGGCCGGGCCCGGCGATCTGCTGCTGGTGCTGCTCACCGGCGGCGGCTCGGCCAACTGGATCGCACCGGTGGAGGGCATCAGCTTCGCGCAGAAGCAGGCGGTCAACAAGGCGCTGCTGCGCTCGGGCGCGCCGATCGGCGAGATGAACGTCGTGCGCAAGCACCTGTCGCGGATCAAGGGCGGCCGGCTGGCGCGCGCCGGCAGGAACGCCGCCGAGATCGTCACGCTCGCGATCTCAGACGTGCCGCATGACGACCCGTCCGCGATCGCCTCCGGCCCCACGGTGCCGGATCCGACCACGCTGGCGGACGCGCGCGCGATCGTCGCGAAATACCGGCTCGACGTCGACGACGCCGTGCGCCGGGCGCTCGACGATCCCGCCAACGAGAGCTGCAAGCCCGGTGACGCTGCGTTTGCGCGCGCGTCGTTCGAGCTGATCGCGCGGCCCAGGCAGTCGCTCGAGGCCGCACTGAAGCTCGCGCGCCAATCCGGCTACGAGACGATCGATCTCGGCGCCGATCTCGAAGGCGAGGCGCGCGAGGTCGCCGCCGCGCATGCCACGCTGGCGCTCGACGCCCGCGCGCAAGGCAAGCGCCTCGCGATCCTCTCCGGCGGCGAGCTCACGGTCACCGTGCGCGGCAACGGCCGCGGCGGCCCCAACCAGGAATACGCGCTCGCGCTGGCCTCGCTGTTGCAGGACACGCCCGGCATTGCGGCGCTCGCCGGCGACACCGACGGCGCCGACGGCGGCGCCGGCCATCCGACCGATCCCGCCGGCGC
>JAEYTQ010000442.1 GCA_023433965.1 Pseudomonadota bacterium
TCATGTGTAGTGCACCCCGCGGTCGGCGAGCCGCGATTTGACCAGCGTGAGCAGGAGGACGAACACCAGGAAGACGACGGTGATCGCCGCGGCGTAGCCCGAGCGGAAGAACTCGAAGCCTTCCGTGTACATGGTGTGGATCAGGACCTCGGTGGATTTCGACGGGCCGCCCTTGGTCAGCACATGCACGGTGTCGAACACCTGGAACGAACGGATGCCGGAGATCACGACGACGAAGGTCGTCACCGGCCCCAGCATCGGCCAGGTTACGAGACGGAAGCGTGCCCAACCGCTCGAGGCGCCGTCGATCTCGGCCGCTTCGTAGAGCTGCTTGGGAATGGAGACGAGGCCGGCGAGGAACAGTACCATATTGAAGCCGACCGCCTGCCAGATTCCGATCGCGCACAGCGCATAGAGGGCGGTGCTGCGGTCCTGGAACCAGGCGAAAGCCGGCAGGCCCGCGCCGCGCAGCACCCCGTTCACGAGGCCGAATTGCGGATGCAGCATGAATTCCCAGACCACGGCCATGGCGATCAGGGTGGCCATGACGGGCAAGAAGTAGATCGTCCGGTACAGGCTGCGCAGGCTGGTGCCGCTCTGGATCAGCAGCGCGATCGCAAGGCCTGCGATCACCGCGCCGGGCACCACGATCACGACGTAGGCCAGCGTGTTACGCAGCGCGGTCCAGAACACCTTGTCGGCGAACAGGTCCTGGTAGTTGGCGAGGCCGATCCAGGAGAGATGTGGCGCACCGAGCTGATAGTCGGTGAAGGAGAGGGCAATCACGCCGGCGAGCGGACCCAGCAGCATGACGAGCATCAGCACTGCAGCCGGCGTCACCAGGCCGTAGGCGGCATAGGTGCGTTTGCTGCCATGGGCCTGCACCGCGCGCCGCGTCGCGCCTGCAGGCGCGATGGCGACGTCCATTGTCATCGCGCCGTCAGACATGGGCGGGCTCACGGATGCGCTCGGCCTGCTCCAATCGCAGCTCGATCCGTTTCCCGGCCGGATTGAACACCCGCACCGCGTCGGGTGCGAAACCGAAGGCGACGGAGCTTCCCATCGCGGGCAAATGCCTGACGTCCGCGAGCCGCGCGATCAGGCGCAAGGTGGCACTTTCGATCGCAAGGTGCACGAACGCCTCGGCACCGAGATTTTCCAGATGAACGACGGTGCCGGAGAACGGGCCCGTGCCGAGCTCGATCCGCTCCGGACGGACGCCGACGCGGCATTCGCCCGCCGCCGCCTGGCACGAAAGCCTCACGGCCGTCCCCAGCACGTCGAGGCCCCCGTCCCTGCGGATCCGGCCGGGGAGGATGTTGATCTTCGGGCTGCCGATGAACTCGGCGACGCGGATGTCGTCGGGGGCGTTGTAGATCTCCGCAGGCGTGCCGGCCTGGATCAGTTCACCGCCCATCATGACGGCGATGCGGCTCGACATCGTCATCGCCTCGGCCTGGTCGTGCGTGACGTAGACGAACGTCGCCTTGAGCCGGCGGTGCAGCTCGGCGAGCTCTGCGCGCATGTGGACGCGCAGCTTCGCGTCGAGATTGGAGAGCGGTTCGTCGAACAGGAAGGCGAGCGGCTCGCGCACCATGGCGCGTCCGACCGCGACGCGCTGCCGCTGTCCGCCGGACAGCTGCCCGGGCTTGCGCCGCAGCAAGGGAGCGATGTCGAGCTGCTCGGCAATCCCTTCGACGTCGGCGCGGATGTGCCGCTCCTTGGCGCGCCGGCCCGGCAGCAGTGCCCCCAGCAGCGGCAGCCGTTCGATTGCCGAAAGGCGCCGCATCCGCAGCGGCACCGCGATGTTGTCGAAGGTATTCAAGTGCGGATAGAGCGCGTAGGATTGGAAGACCATCGCAAGATTGCGTGCGCTCGGGCGAATGCCGTCGACGGGTCGGCCGTCGATGCGGACCTCGCCGGAATTCTGCGGTTCGAGCCCGGCGATGATACGCAGCAGGGTCGACTTGCCGCAGCCGGACGGCCCGACCAGCGAGATGAACTCACCGTCCCCGATCTCGAAATCGATGCCCTTCAGGACGTCGGTGCCGTCAAAGGATTTGCGGATTGCGGAAAGTTCGATTTGCGCCATGCGCGCTGATCCCCTGCTGGCCCGTTGCGGCGCACGAGGAGTAGGAAGCGCATCTGACATTCACATAACGGTCAATGGCTCAGCTTATGGTCGCCCCAGGTTTTGCTTTCGGAGCCGGAAGACGGGGAATGTCGATCTTGAGTTGCTTGTCGTGGCGTTGACGTCCTCGCGCGTCCGGGCGGTCAATGCGGTGTTCGAGACCGGCAGCTTCGCCGCCGCGGCGAGGCGGCTCGGCGTGTCGCAGCCGGCGGTGGCGCAGCTCGTGCGCGACCTCGAGGCCGAGTTTGGTGTTGCGCTGTTCGACCGCCACGCCCAGACCCTGATCGCGACGCCGCTGTGCCGGCGGCTCTACGCTGCGACCAGCCGCATGCAGGCGGTCGAAGCGGATGCGCTGGCCATCCTGCAGCAGCGCGACGAGCTCACGGGAGGTGAGCT
>JAEYTQ010000538.1 GCA_023433965.1 Pseudomonadota bacterium
GCGCGATCTCGACAACCGGCGCCGAAGCGCTGTCAGCGCTGGTTTGAGGGACGTAAGTGGCGAGGCGATCGGCCTTGGCGACTTCGATGGTGACCGGTCCGACGTCTGCGGAAACGCCGAGCGGGGAGGCTGCCTCGACGACGACATCTTCGGTCGAAGTGGTGATCTCGTCCGCTGATGAAACCACAACCTCTTGCATGGGGACCGACTCGATCTCTGTAGAGATCCGCGGCAATGCATCGTCATCTGCGATGGTGGGGTGTGCAACTGGCTCCGACTCCACAACGGCCGGTGCAGCCAACACTTCGTCGAGGGCAGGCGGGGGCGCGGGCGGATCGATTTCGGTCGGCCTCTCCGGAGAGGGCTCGTCGTTGATGCAAGTCTCGTCCGGCGGAGTCTCCGCAACGACGGAGGCAGCGGCGTCGTCTTCCGTGACCGGAGCTTTGCCGGCAAGATCAGGCTCCACGCGCATCGACGTGGGGCCAAGCTCGGCAATCGGAGCCTGAGCGGCGACAAGTTCTGCGACAGGTGAAGCGTCCCTGGCTGTCGGCGCGGCATCGATGACGCCGTTGTGCGGCAAGGGCCGAAGTCGGCTGAACGCCCAGTTCACCGCAGGGATGCGGCGCAGCAACGATATCAGTCTCGAAAGCACTGGGAGTTGTCCAAGAGGTACTCGGCGTGAGGCAATCGCTGATTCGCCAGCAATGAGAAAACCTGCCCCGGCCGTCACACTCGTGTCAATGTAGGGAGGACCAATTGCAGAACATCCACGCATACGGGCGGAGCGATGTTTTCCTCCAATAGGCGTTGCTTGGAGTGAGAGGGGACGACTGTCCCCTCTCGGAATATTCGATGGTCAAGTCACTTGCCGGAGCCAGCGCTGCCGGAGCCTGCGCCTCCACCGGCCTCGCTGCCCATATTGTTCGTGCTGCTGCCGCCTGCCGATGGCTGCTGCGTCCCCTTGCCGTCGCTGGCCTCGTTCTGCATGTTCGACGCGCGTCCCGTCGTCATGCCCTTGGTTGCGGGGCCTCGCGATGAGGGGCCGACGTCGCCCTGACCGGACGTGCCCGGTGCAGGTTGTGTCTGCGCAAAGGCGCCACCGGTTGCCAGCGCCATGACGCATGCGGATGCCAGGATGATCTTTTTCATTGGACTCTCCTTGACGTTTACGTCCTGAGACAATCCGCCTGTGCCGAAATCGTTCGTTCGGCCTGACGCTGTTGCTCCGGCGCGATGCCGCGGCCCCGCCTCCGTGTTCCTGGGTCCTCTGGCGGAGAAGGCGAAATTCGCCAATTCGGGCAGGGAGCAGCGCAAATCCTGCCGCGGCGCGGCCGGGCCGGCTGTATTCCGTCCATGGATGCTTTATGGCAACGGGATCGGGTCGCGCCGTCCCAATGGCGGTGCTAGACCCCGGTGCAGGAACAAAGGGCCGGGTCGCCAAGGGCGCCCGCCAAGGATGAAAGGACGTGACACAATGATTCAGACCGTTGGCATCATCGGGGCAGGGACCATGGGGAATGGCATCGCGCAGGTTTGCGCCGCGGCCGGGCTCTCGGTCGTGATGGTCGATATTTCCGACGCGGCGGTGAACCGCGGGCTTTCGACCGTCGGCGGCAGCCTCGAGCGGCTGGTCAAGAAAGAGAAGATGTCGGCGGCCGACCGCGAGGCGACGCTCAAGCGCATCACCGGCACCACCGACCGGGCGAAGCTGTCGGATTGCGACCTGGTCATCGAGGCCGCCACCGAGAACGAGGAGCTCAAGGTCAAAATCCTGAAGGATCTCTGTGCCAGCCTCTCACCGCGCACGCTGGTCGCAACCAACACGTCATCGATCTCGATCACCAAGCTCGCAGCCGCAACCGATCGCCCCGACCGCTTCATTGGCATGCATTTTTTCAACCCGGTACCGGTGATGGCGCTGCTCGAACTCATCCGCGGCCTGCAAACCTCGGACGACACCCATGCCAAGGCGCTGGATTTCGCCAAGCGCGTCGGCAAGGTGGCGATCACGGCCAAGAACAGCCCGGGTTTCGCCGTCAACCGCATTCTGTGCCCGATGATCAACGAGGCGATCTTCGCCCTCCAGGAGGGAATCGCGACGGCGGAAGAAATCGACGCCGGCATGAAGCTCGGCTGCAACCATCCGATCGGTCCGCTTGCACTTGCCGACCTCGTCGGGCTCGACACCATGCTTTCGGTGATGGAGGTCTTTTACAAGGGCTTCAACGACCCCAAATATCGGCCAGCCCCTCTGCTGAAAGAGATGGTCGATGCCGGCCATCTCGGCCGCAAGACCGGGCAGGGCTTTTATACTTATAGCGCCTGATGAAGGTAGTGGCGGCGGACGTGAGCGCCCGCCGCCAGAGCCCGCAATTTGCGCTGCGACAAAGACGTGCTGCGCGACGGGCCCGACAATGTCGCCGGGCGACCTGCGGAACAACGAAACGGATTGCAAGGACATGTCGGATCGACTGAAGGCCGAGCGGGAAGCTGCGGCCGCGCGACGGAACCTGCTGACCCAGGACGCGATCGAGCGCACCGGGATCACCGAGGAGATGATCGGGGAACTCGTCACCCGCTTCTACGGGCGCGTGCGCGAGGACGCGCTGCTGGGGCCGATCTTCACGGTCGTGCAGAACTGGGACGAGCATCTCGCCAAGCTCCGGGATTTCTGGTCGTCGGTCGTGCTGATGAGCGGCCGCTATCATGGCTCGCCGATGCGGGCGCACCTGCCGCTGAATCTGGTCGGCGGCCATTTCGACCGCTGGCTCGAGCTGTTCGAACAGACCGCGCGCGAAGTCTGCCCACCTGCGGCAGCTGCGCTTTTCATCGACAAGGCGCGCCGTATCGCCGACAGTTTCGAGATGGCGTCGGCGACCGTCGCGGGCCGCATCGCTTCGCCGCGTCACGTGCTCAGGTCATGAGCACGAGAAGGCCTGCCTGAGCGAGGCAGCTCGCCTCCTGGCGCGCTGCACCAATTCCAGCAGCATCGGTCTGATCTGCAAAATCATCATGCTGTTCGCGCAATGCGACGTAGAATTTTCGAAAACGCGATTGCTCGCGTTCATGCTCCTTCAATCAAAACGAGCATGGCCATATTGATGCACTGCGGTGCCAATTCTTCGCCTTGTTTTCGGCAGAGTCCCAGCGCCTGCTAGCGGGCATGGCTCGTACATCGTTCGATACACATGCTTCATCCTCCGAGAGTATTGCAGAACCCGAAGTCGACGCGGGTTCGGAGCAGACGCGCCGATCGGTGCTGCTCGGTGCGCTCGCCACCACGGCATGTCTCGGCTGCTCCACCGGCGTGCGCGCAGGTGAGGATCCGCCCGGCTCGGACGAGCGGCCGCAGAAAGGCGATCTGCTCGTCTTCTCCGAAGGTGACCGGGAAGGAAAGCTCGTCACCGCGGCCGATCTCGTGGCTGGCGGGCCGCCGACGCATGCCTGGCCGAAGGATCCCAATACGTCGGTGGTGCGCAGCGCCTCACGGCTCAACGAGATTCTGATCATCAAGCTCGATCCGGCCGAACTCGACGACAAGACTCGTGCGCGGGCTGTCGAGGGCATCGTCGCTTATTCGGCGATCTGCTCGCACGCGGGCTGTCCCGTCAGCGCCTGGGTGAAGAGCGATGTCGGCGACAAGGAGGTGTTCAAGTGCATGTGCCACAATTCCGAATACGATCCGCGTGCTGGCGCGCAGGTCGTGTTCGGGCCGGCGCCGCGACGGCTCGCGGCGTTGCCCCTGGCGCTGGCTGACGGATCGCTCAGCGTCGCCGGCAACTTCATCGGAAAGGTAGGAGGCGCGCAGCCAGGATGATGGACGTTGCGGGCCCGGCCCGCGCACGAGAGGCCGCTGCCTCCGCCCACGGGCGGACGACGGGACAAGAATTCGCAACAAGAATTCACAACAAAGAAATTCAAACGGATGAAAAAGGGGAACGTCCATGAGAACTTCCGTCACCAGGAAGCAATGGTTACTGTCCGGCTTCGTCGCATTCACC
>JAEYTQ010000565.1 GCA_023433965.1 Pseudomonadota bacterium
ATCGGCCTCGTCGGCCGCGTCGACATTCATCGACGTCAGCAGCATGCCTTTCCCGGCGAGCGGCATTCTTCTTGTCCTCTCATCGCCCGATCTTCGATGCGAGGTCGGCGATCGACTTCATGACCGCATCCCTCACGCCGCCATCATAGAGCGAATGTCCGGCGCGTTCCACGATGCGAAGTTCGGAACCGGGCCATACTTTCGCAAGGGCCTGCGCCGTCGCGGGAGGACACAACAGATCATAGCGGCCCTGCACGATGATGCCGGGAATGCCGGCCAGCCGGCCGGCGTTTCGCAGCAGCTGGTTCTCGGTCATGAAGCTGTCGTTGACGAAGTAATGCGCTTCCATGAACGGCGTTGCCGGCAATGTACGCCAGACATTCAGCGCGGCGAGGTCAAGCCGCGTCTTGGCCGCCTTGTGCTCCGACAAGACGCGCTCGGTGTCGTGCCAGGCCCGCGCCGCCGGGCCGTGCACGCTGGGATCGGCATCGAGGATGCGGCGATAGTAGGCCTCCACCGGCCGCTCGCGCTCCTCGGGCGTCAGCACGCTGAGAAAATCCTCGTAGAGCGCGGGATGGAATTGCGGCAGGCGGACCGTGAAGGCCGTCTCGACCTCGGCCCGCGTGCCGAGAAACGTCGCGCGCAAGGCAATGCCGGAGACGCGTTCGGGATGCGCTTCTGCGTAAGCCAGCGCCAGCGTGGCGCCCCAAGAGCCGCCGACCACCATCCAGCGTTCGAAGCCGAATTTTTCGCGGATCGTCTCCATGTCCGCGATCAGATGCGCCGTGGTGTTGTGCTCGCGTGATCCCCTCGGCCGGCTGCGTCCGCAGCCGCGCTGGTCGAACAGCACGGCGCAGAACCGCTCGGGATCGAACAGCCGGCGATGGTCCGGCTGGCAGCCGCTGCCGGGACCGCCGTGCAGATAGATCGCAGGGATGCCGTCGCTGCGGCCGACGCTCTCGACATAGAGCTCATGGCCGTCGCCGACGTCGAGCATGTCCGAGGTCAGCGGCGCAAAGGGATCGGCGCGTCTGGCTGTGCCCGCGTCGGCGTCAGGCATCATTCCCGGATTCCAGAGTACCGCCGGCGAAGTTGCGGTAGAGGAAGCGGCTGGTCTCGCCCTCGGCCTCGGCTTCTGCCTGCTTGAAGATCGTCTCGTGCAGCGGCGACAGCGCGCAGGCCGGATCGGTGTTGGCGGCGTCACCGGTCAGAGCGAAGGCCTGGCAGCGGCAGCCGCCGAAATCGATCTCGCGGAATTCGCACGACTTGCACGGCTCCTTCATCCAGCCGGTGCCGCGATAGCGGTTGAAGGCCTCGGAGTTCTGCCAGATCCAGGCGATCGAATGGTTGGAGCGCACCGACTCGAACTCCAGTCCGGTGATGCTCTCGGCGGCGTGGCAGGGCAGCACCTTGCCGGCGGGCGAGATGTTGAAGAACTGCCGGCCCCAGCCGCCCATGCATTTCTTCGGCCGCAGCGCGTAGTAGTCCGGCACGACGTAGTCGATCGTGAGCCGCCCCTTCAGCCGTTCGCGCGCCTCCTCGACGATGCGTGTGCACTCATCCAGCTGCGCCACCGTCGGCATCAAGGCGGCGCGGTTCTTCAGCGCCCAGCCGTAATATTGGACGTTGGCGACCTCGAGCCGGTCGGCATCGAGATCGATCGCCATCTGGATCATGTCGGGGAGCTGATGCAGATTCTGCCGATGCATCACCGCGTTCACGGTGAGCGGCAGGTCGAACTCGCGCGTCCATTTCGCGACCTCCAGCTTCTTGCGGTGCCCGCCCTTGTAGCCGCCGACGCGATCGGCGAGTCCTTCCTCGATGCCCTGGAACGAGATCTGCACGTGGCAGAGCCCGGCATCGGCGAGCTCGCTCAACTTGTCGCGCGTCAGCAGCACGGCCGACGTGATGAGATTGGTGTAGAGCCCGCCATCGCTGGCATGCTTGACCAGCTCGACCAGATCCTTGCGCGCGGTGGGCTCGCCGCCCGAGAAATGCACTTGCAAGACACCGATCTCGGCGAGCTCGCTCAGCACTTTCTTCCATTCCTCGGTGGTCAGCTCCTTGGCCGAGCGGTCGAGCTCGACCGGGTTGGAGCAGTAGGGGCATTGCAGCGGGCAGCGATGGGTGATCTCGAGCAGCACGGCCAGCGGGATGCCGAACGTCTCCGCCGTCGAGCGCTGCTTCTCCAGCACCGCGAGGCTGTCGCCGGGCGGGATGGTCACGTCGCTCATGACGTCTTCTCCCTGATTTCGGTGAGAAAGCCCTTGTCGGCGAGATCCTGCAGCATGGCGATGACGTCGGTGAGGATTGCCTCGCGGGGAGCCGCGTATTTCGCGGCCAGCTGATCGGACACGTCGCCGACGCTGCGCTTGCCGTCGCAGAGCTGCAGCACCTCGACCGCGATCTCGTCCGGCGCCAGCACGCGTTCCGGCGCCAGGATCACCCAGACTTTGCGCGTCTCGTCGTATTTCAGCTTGGCGTGCCGCGGCAGCACGGGACGGCTCGCCTCGCTGACGCTGATGTGACGCGGCCCGGCCATCGCAGCTCCTCTTCAGCCCGCTTTGGGCACGAACGCGCCCGGCGGAATGTGGCCCTCGACATAGGCGTGCTGGAGCGCGTCGAGCTGCACCCACAACACGTTGGTCTTGAAGATCAGCGCGTTGCAGACCTGCGCGCGCTGCTCCGGCGTCGTCGCGTGCGCCTTGACATAGTCCAGCGCGAAATTGGCGTCGCGCGGCGCCTGGGTCAGGCGGCGCTTGAAGTAGCTCATGATGTCCGGATTGACGAAATCGTAGTGTTGCAACATGCCGGCGATGCGCTCCTCATGCAGGTTCGGCGCGAACAGCTCAGTGAGCGAGGAGGCGATCGCCTCCAGCGGGCTCTTCTCACGGCAATAATGGACATAGGCCTCCACCGCGAAGCGCGTGGCCGGCAGGATGCCTTCGGTGGATTCCACGTAAGCGGTGTCGAGCCCGAGCCCCTCGGTCAGCTTGATCCAGCGCTCGATACCGCCTTCGCTGCCGACGTCGCCGTCATGGTCTTCGATGCGGTGGCGCCATTCCAGCCGCGTGGCGCGGTCGCGGAAGCGCGAGATCACGACCGCGTCCTTGATCGGGATGGTGCTCTGGTAATAGTAGCGGTTGAGCGCCCAGGCCTGCACCTGGCCCTTGTTCAGCTTGCCGCCATGCAAAAGCTTATGGAACGGATGCAGGCTGTGGTAGCGCGTCGCCCCGATATGGCGCAGTGCCGCCTCCAGCTCCTCGGCCGAGTTGAGCTTGATGTCCCTGCCGATTGAGAGCGCAGTCATTCCCGTCATTGACGCCGTATTCACAGCACGATCTCCGATCCATCCGCGGGAATCTGCCAGCCCGCATGCTCGGCGGCCTTGCGTTCGGGCGAGCCGGGCAGCAGCGCCGGATTCGAGTTATTGATATGCAGAAACAGCTTCCTGTCGAGGGTGAGGTCGGCCAGCCGCGCGATCGCCCCGTCCTCGCCGGACATCGCGACATGGCCCATGCTCTTGCCGGTCTTGTGGCCGAGGCCGGCTTTGATCATCTCGTCGTCCTGCCAGACCGTGCCGTCGAAAAACACCAGCGCGGCGCCGTCGATCTCGGCCTTGAGCGCGTCGGTGACCTCGGCGCAGGCGGCGATGAAATAGAAACATTTGCCGGTCGACTTGTCGGTGATCTTCAGGCCCAGCGTGTCGCCGTCGCCGCTGCCGCCGCCGGGATGCGCCTTGCCTTCCAGATACCAGGCCGACTTGCCGGCGACCGCGAAGGGCAGCACTTCCAGTCCGGAACGTGCGCCATCGACGAGGCGGGGCTCGAACGGCTCGCCGATCGCGATCGGCTGGCGCCGCACGTGCTTCTCGTTCAGCACGTTGAAGATGCTGTTGCTGGCCAGGATCGCCAGCACCTTCTCATGCGCGTAGATCGTGAATGGCGAGCTCTCGCGCATCGACAGCAGGCCCGCCACCGCATCCACTTCGCTGTTGCTCAGGATCACGCCGGCGATCGGCGTATGGCGCAGCGCCCCCGCCTTGGGGTGCAGTTGCGGCGTGCCATTCAGTTGCTGCCGCAGGTCCGGCGAAGCGTTGATCAGGAACCAGTTCTCGCCGTCACCGCTGAAGGCGATGGAGGCCTGCGTCCGGTGCAGCTCAGGCCCGCCGTTGCGGGCCGCCCGGCAGCCCTCGCAGCCGCAATTCCACTGGGGAACTCCGCCGCCGGCTGCGGCGCCCAGGACGACGACGCGAAGCATGATCCGTCTCCTGGAAGCAGATTTGCGAGGTGGATCTCAGGCCGACACGAATCCTGTCGTCCGGAACCGGATCGTGACCGAAACAATGCGGGCCGAAAGATCCACCTGCGCAGAACGCGATCTCACCAACCGCTTACTTGCGGGTGGCGCTCACATACATGTTGATTTCCATGCCGCAGGGCACTTCGACGATCTTCGGGGCTTTCCAGGCCATTTCGGCTCTCCATCTCTTGCGAACTCGGGACGTATCCGCCCGCCCATTAAACTAATGCTGGCGAAAAAGTTCGCCAGTGAAATTTTCCCGAGCTA
>JAEYTQ010000214.1 GCA_023433965.1 Pseudomonadota bacterium
GCTGGATCGCGACGGCCGTTACGGCATCTTCTTTGCCAGTTGGCAGGTCGCATCAATCGACTTGACCAACGGCCAGCCTGTCAGTGATGTGTCCGAACAAGTGTCAGCCATGTCCCCGGTCTAAACACTTGACCGGGGCATCCAGTACGCCGCGGCCCATCGATTCAACAATGGCTACCTCTGGAATACTGGGTCGCCCGGTCAAGCCGGGCGACGACACCGAGAAAAGAGGCGCTGGCAGCCCCTACCGCCGATAGCCGCTCGCCCGTGAATAGCCCTGGCGATTCTGTTGCATCGGGCGGCTTGCCACGCTGATCCGCGCCTCGCTCGAGGAAGGCGTTGCGAGCTTCAGCTCCTCCAGGAAGATCGGACGCGAAAAATAGTAGCCCTGTGCGTAACGGATCTTGGTCGCCGCCTGCAGATAAGCCAGCTCCTCGTAGGATTCGAGACCTTCGGCGATCACGGTCATACCGAGCGCTTCGCTCAAGGATTCGATCGCGCGCAGGATGCCCTGGCTGCGCGGACGCTTATGGATGTCGGTGATGAAGGTGCGGTCGATCTTGATCTCGTCCGCGGTGATGTCGGCCAGCGCCGAGAGCGAGGAATAGCCGGTGCCGAAATCGTCGATCGAGATGCCGACGCCCAGCTTGCGGAACATCGGCAGGATATCGGCCTGAAAATGATTCTTGGCGACGAAGGCGTCCTCCGTCACCTCGATCATGAAGCGCTGCGGAAAGCCCGTCTCCTCCAGCGCCTGCGCGAAGCTGCGCATGAACTCGGGATTGCCGGCCTGCTTGGCGGCGACGTTGATGCTAATGGTCGCTTCAGCGCCGAACGTCTCGTTGATCAGGTCGACCGATCTGACGATCTCGGCGAGCACGAGATGGGTCAGCTCGTCGATCAGGCCGAGCTCTCCGGCAAGATTGATGAACGAGCCGGGCGCCTGGATCACTCCTTCGTCGTCACGCAGACGTACCAAGGCCTCGATGCCCGTCACGGCCTGCGTGCGGATGTCGACCTTGGACTGGAAGGCGCAGCAGAAGCGCTTTTCCAGGATGGCGAGCCGCAGCGACTGCTCGACCTTCATCCGCGCCTGTGCCTCGCGCTCCATGCCGGCGTCGAAGAAGGCAGCCAGTCCCTTGCCGTTGTTCTTGATGCGGTACATCGCGATATCGGCGTTCTGCCGCAGCGTCTCGAAGCTGCGTCCGTGCTCGGGAAAGAGGCTGATGCCGACCGAAGTCGAGGCGAACACTTCCGAATTGTCGATGAAGAAAGGCGCGGTCAGCCGCTCCAGCGTCGATTGCATGAACTCGGCGACCTCCTCCTGGCTCTGGACCGGGGAGAGCAGCAGCAGGAATTCGTCCCCGGAGATGCGCGACAGCATGTCGGAATCGCGCAAGTCCCGCCCGAGCCGCTTCGACAGTTCGACCAGCAGCGCGTCGCCGACGGCATGACCGTAATAGTCGTTGATGTGCTTGAAATTGTCGACGTCGAGAAAGGCCAGCGCGAAACGCTCCCCGCCATGATCCTTCGCCAGAAGATTGTTGGCGCGATGCTCGATCACGCGCCGCGAGGGCAGCCCGGTCAGCTCGTCGAAATAGGCCGAACGGAACAGCTGGTCCTCGAAATTCTTCTGCTCGGTGATGTCGGAGGAGGCCGAGATCAGGAGTTCGCGTCCGGCCAGGCGAACGGGGCGATGGGTGGTGAGCAGCACCTGACGCGCGGCGCCGGCGTGAAGCGCTTCCTCTGTCACGATCTGCTGGCCGGCACTGAGGGCCTGCCGGCAGGCTTCGCGCCGCGGCGACAGATCGGGCGTGGGACGGCTGCCGTCGATGCCGAGCTGCGCGGCGGCGGCGTCGTTGACCAGCAGAAGCTCGCCATGCGCGTCCTGCACGGTGAGGCCGGTCGGAAGCATTCTAACGATTTCCTTGAGAAAACCGAGCTCGGCTTCGGTCGCGCCGGAATATTGATTGTCGTTCATAGAAGTCATGAATCTTGTTGTTTCAGCGCGCCTTTGCAATGGGCGCGATCTTGCGCGGTTCCCTCTTAAGTTTGGTTAAGGGGTACGGAGAAATACGGGGGTGTTTCGGCGGAAACTTGCGGCGATGCGACGCGTGCTGGCGATCGTCATTAACAGAGGGTCAACGCGATCGGTGAAGCAGCGGATTAGGCGCGTGAGTGCGCTTTCGCTTTGCGCGCACTGCTATTCGCTTCGTGGGATACGACACTGCATGATGCAATGCAGCCCGGTCTTCAAATAAGAAATCTCGGTCCTGCCATCGAAGGCCGACAATGCCGATTTCAGCAGCTTGGTGCCGAAGCCGGGTTCGGACACCTTGTCCACGCTCGGCCCTTCAGTTTCGTCCCATGTGATGGTCAGCCGGTCGTCGCTGATGGTCCAGGACACCTGCAACAGACCGCGCGGCGAGGAGAATGCGCCGTACTTGCCCGCGTTGGTGGCGAGCTCGTGAAACATCAATGATAGTGTGACCGCGAGCTTCGGCGGAAGAAATAATCGGTCGCCGTTTAGCGTGAAGCGGACATGGCCGTAGGGCCCGAGCTCCGAAATCAGGAGATCGCGGATGTCGCAGCCGGCCTTGTCGATCCGCGAGATCAGATCGTCGGTCGCGGCGAGCGAGCGCAGCCGGGGATCGATCCGGGCCCAGACCTGTGGCTGCTCGTGCAGCACCTGGTGCAGCACGGCATGCACGGTCGACAGCTTGTTCTTCAGCCGGTGCTGGAGCTCCTCCACCAGCAGCTTGCGATACTCCTCCTCCTCGATCAGGCGCTTGGAGATCCGGCGCTGCTCGGCTAGCAGGGTGCGATAGTGCTCGACACCCCAGATGGTGATCGCGCAGACGGCCCAGTACAACGCCAGCAGGGCAAACCG
>JAEYTQ010000639.1 GCA_023433965.1 Pseudomonadota bacterium
CGTCGGTAGCCGTCTTCAGGAACGCGGGCTGGCTGACATGTTCGAGCACGGCAAGGCCGGCAGCACACATCAGCGGATTGCCGTTGAAGGTGCCGCCCTGGTCGCCATGCTCGAAGCAGGAGGCCTCTTCTTTGGCGAGCAGCACGGCGAGCGGCACGCCACCGCCGATGCCCTTGCCGAGCGTCATGATGTCGGGCTCGATCCCGGCATGCTCGTAGTGGAACAGTTTTCCGGTGCGGCCGACGCCGGTTTGGATCTCGTCGAAGATGAGCAAGAGGCCGTGCGCGGCGGTCAGCGCGCGTAGCTGCTGCAGGAACTGATCGGTCGCGGGCCACACGCCGGATTCTCCCTGGATCGGCTCGAGCATCACGGCAACGGTGTTGTCGTTGATCAGAGCTTCGACCGAGGCGATGTCGTTGAGCCTGGCCTTCTTGAAGCCCGAGACCTTCGGCTCGAACAACGGCTCGAATGCCTTCTTGCCCGAGGCCGACATCGTCGCCAGCGTGCGGCCGTGAAAACCGCCCTCGAAGCTGATGATCTCGAACGCCCCGTTCCGGTGCAGACTGCCGAATTTGCGCGCGAGCTTGATCGCGCCCTCATTGGCCTCCGCGCCGGAATTGGCGAAGAACACCTGGTCGAATGCGCTGTTTGCGACGAGTGCCTGCGCCAGGTTGAGGCTCGGTTCGTTGTAGAAGGCAGGGCTCGGCGTCAGGAGCCGCTTGGCCTGCGCGGCGGGCGCGTCGGCGATCGTCGGCGGGGAGTGGCCGAGGCAGTTGACGGCCCAGCCCTGCACGAAGTCGAGATAGCGCTTACGGCTGTCGTCCCAGAGGTAGGAGCCGGCGCCGCGGACGAACACGGCCTTGGGCCGTGCGGTGATATCCATCAGCGCGTCATAGGGATGCGTGGTCATGTCGTACTCCTCTGGAGGCGGGTGGAAAACGGGCGCAAAAAGCAGAAAGGCCGCACCTTGCGGGTGCGGCCTTCTCGAAAACCTCGGCTGAATTCAGTGGTTCAGCGGCGTCGTCGGACATGGCGCACCCTCTCGTCGTCGCGGCGGCGACGGCGGAGCATTTCGGTGCGCTGGTTGGTCCGGATGATCATGGGGCGCGTCCGTACAGCCGAATGGCAGCGTTTGTCAAGC
Organism: Pseudomonadota bacterium; assembly: GCA_023433965.1. Classification (GTDB taxonomy): domain Bacteria; phylum Pseudomonadota; class Alphaproteobacteria; order Rhizobiales; family Xanthobacteraceae; genus Bradyrhizobium. The sequence continues at coordinate 1,142 of JAEYTQ010000639.1, forward strand.
GGCCGTTTTGCGTGATGCTCGCCGAGGAGCGTGCATCGGTCAGGTCGGGTGTGCGGCTTCTCCGGCCTCTTCGTCACCCCAATTCGCATCCGCGATCGCGGTGTCGATCAGCTCGCCGCGCAGCAGCTTGAGCGGCGAACTCCAGTACAGCGCGATGTTGTGGAAGGGGTCGGTCAGCACCTTGAACACCCAGACGAGGCCGGTCGTGACACCGCGGGTGACGAAGAGCTGCAGCATGCGCGCAAGTCCGCCGCCGACGCCGATCGCGAGCCAGAGCGTGCCGACATGCCGGATGAAATCGAGGCGGGAGGCCGGCGGATCGAACAGCCCGAGCAGCGTCGGAAAGGCGAACAGCGCAATCGGCGCGCTGCCCCAGACCAGCAGCAGGATGATCTTCCGGGTCTGGTTGTAGCCGACCTTGATCGCTTCCTTGTGTTCGTTGCTGACGCCGTTGACGGCGTCATAGCCGTTCGGCTCGAAGAAGAAGTGCCCGGTCTGCCGGGTCAGCATCGCGAGCCAGCCGACGATGCCGGCGAGCGCGGGGTCCTTGAACAGCAGGACGTAGCAGCCGAGGAAGATCACGGCACTGATCAGGTGCAGCGTCTGGTTGACGGTGCTCTGATGATAGAAGCGGTAATCGTCGAAGCGCTGCGTGCGCAGCATGTCCGAGAGACGGCTCATCCTCATTCCTCGCTCGCGTTGAAAACGTGCGGAGAGTTAGGACGAGTCCGTGACCCCTGCGTGAATGCAATATAATGTCACATTCGTGCGTTGTCCCTCACGCCGCACTGCGGTCGGTGTGGCAAGAAGCGCGGGCAGGCAAGGCTCCCCCGATACCAGTTTGTCCTTCCAGAAACCATCGCGCCTCTGGCGCGTTCGTGATCGTGGGATAGGAATTGGTTTCGAACCGGATGCAACTCGGCCGAGACCAAGGGAGGCGGGACCAACAGATAGTTTACAGCCTTGTCCGATACGACGTACCCGATCGATCTCGACAGCATTCGCGGCGCATTTCCGCCCGGCATCGACGCGCCGCCGCTGCTGGTCGATTTCGCCGGCTGGCTGGAGGGGCGCCCCTGGGGCAGCGTGGGCTGCTTTTCCCTGCACGGTCAGTTCTCCGATTCCGCACCGATCGTCGACGGCAGTCCGCTGCGCGACAGGTTCTCGCTCTTCATGCGATTGCCGGACGGCTCGGCCGTCGGCGGCTGGTATGGTGCAGGCCTTGACCGCGACAATCCGCCGATCGTGGGACTGGGCTCCGAGGGGGACTACGAACTGCTGGCGCCGAGCCTCGAAGCGTTGTTGGCCAAGCTGACCTCACAAGCCTTCGAGCGTGCCTGGAGCGACCTCTGCCCACACGAGGACGTCGAGTCCCAGACGGTCGAGCTTGCGCGATGGCTTGCCGGACAGCCTGCGGGCGATAAGGCGGCTGGCGATGACGGCGCATCTGCTCTGCCTGATTTCCGCGGCTTCATGGAGAAATGGAGCCGGGATCGCGGGGAGTTTTGGGCCAATCACTGCTTGATGGCCGAACTCGGCTGGCGCCTCGCCGCGCATCTGCCCAAGGGCCAGAAGCCATGGGATCAGACGCGCTTCGAGGTCGCGATCGTCGGCAAGCAATACGAGGCGCGCGTGCTGTCGCGCGGGCCGCAGCCGTTCGAGGAGGCCGCCGCGATCGAATCCCTGCTGCGTGATCTGCGCGAGGAGATGCGCAAGACTCAGCCTGAGCTAGGGCTGTGGTACGCGATGAAATTCGGCCTCCATGCAGACGGCCGCGTCATGCCGAGCTTCGAGTACGATGTGCGCCCGACCATCGCGGGCGAGCCGGCGCTGCTCTCAGAAGCGAAGGCTGATCTCGCCCGCGCACCAAGGCCGGAGCGCTGGGTGCCGAAATGGTTGGCGTGAGCCATAATGACGGCAAGCGTCAGAACCCTGCGACGCTGCCGTGCAGGTCGTACTGGTCGGCGCGCTCGATCTTGGCGGTGACGATCTCGCCGACACGCAAGGGGCGGCGGCTCGTGAGGTACACGGCGCCGTCGATCTCCGGCGCATCGGCCTTGGAGCGGCCCTTGGCCACCGTGGGCCCGACCTCGTCGATGATGATCTGCTGGCGGGTGCCGACCTTGCGCTTCAAGCGGCGTGCCGAGATCTTCTGCTGGCGCGCCATCAACGCGTTGTAGCGCTCCTGCTTGACCTCTTCCGGCACCGGGTTCTCGATCGCATTCGACGTGGCGCCGGCGACCGGCTCGTATTTGAAGCAGCCGAGACGATCGATCTCGGCCTCGTCGAGCCAGTCGAGCAGATAGGCGAAGTCGGCATCGGTCTCGCCGGGAAAGCCGACGATGAAGGTCGAGCGCAAGGCGAGGTCGGGACATTGCTCGCGCCAGCGCTTGATGCGCGCCAGCGTCTTGTCCTGCGCCGCAGGACGCTTCATCGCCTTCAGCACCTCGGGGCTTGCATGCTGGAACGGGATGTCGAGATAGGGCAGCACCTTGCCCTCGTTCATCAGCGCGATGACCTCGTCGACATGCGGGTAGGGATAGACATATTGAAGCCGGACCCAGGCCCCGAGTTCGCCGAGCTCGCGGGCGAGATCGAGGAATTTGGCGCGGACCTGGCGGTCCTTCCACGGGCTCTCGGCATATTTGAGATCGACGCCATAGGCCGAGGTGTCCTGCGAGATCACCAGCAGCTCCTTGACGCCGGCGCCGACCAGGCGCTCGGCCTCGCGCAGCACGTCATTGGCCGGACGCGAGACCAGGTCGCCGCGCAGCTTCGGGATGATGCAGAAGGTGCAGCGGTTGTTGCAGCCCTCGGAAATCTTCAGGTACGCGTAGTGGCGGGGCGTCAGCTTGATGCCTTGCGGCGGCACCAGGTCGAGATGCGGATTGTGCGCGGGCGGCAGCGCGCGATGCACGGCGTCCAGCACGCTCTCGTATTGCTGCGGCCCGGTGATGGAGAGCACGCCGGGATAGGCCCGTTCGATCTGCTCGGGCTCCGCGCCCATGCAGCCGGTCACGATCACCTTGCCGTTCTCGGCCATGGCCTCGCCGATCGCCGAAAGCGATTCCTGCTTGGCGCTGTCGAGGAAGCCGCAGGTGTTGACGATGACGATGTCGGCCCCGTCATGCTTACGGGCGAGCTCATAACCCTCCGCGCGCAGGCGCGTGATGATGCGCTCGGAATCCACCAATGCCTTGGGACACCCGAGCGACACGAAGCTGACCTTGGGCGCAGCCGTCTGATACATATCTGAACTGCCTGATTGACCGGCCTGAGCTAGTCCCAATTGCCCATAATTACAACCCTTTGCAGGGGGTGCGGGCGTGCTATGGATGAATCACCTGCCGTGAGTGAGCCATGAGCGCCGAACAGTCGCCCAAAATCGTGATCGTCGACGAAAGCCCGATCCGCGCCGCGATCCTGGAGGAGGGATTGCGGGAGGCCGGATTCACTCAGGTTGTCCATATCAGCGAGATGCAGAGCCTGCTCGCCCGTATTTATGCGGTGGACCCCGAGATCATCCTGATCGACCTGGAGAACCCCAGCCGCGACGTGCTGGAGGCGATGTTCCAGGTCAGCCGCGCGGTGAAGCGGCCGATCGCCATGTTCGTCGACCAGAGCGATTCCGCATCGATCCAGGCGTCAGTGGAAGCGGGGGTGTCCGCCTATATCGTCGACGGGCTGAAGAAGGAGCGCATCAAGCCGATCCTCGACCTCTGCGTGTCCCGCTTCAACGCCTTCGCCAAGCTCCAAGAGGAGCTCGAGCGCACCAAGTCGCAGCTCGAGGACCGCAAGGTCATCGAGCGTGCCAAGGGCATCTTGATGAAGGTGAAGGGCCTGACCGAGGACGAGGCCTATGTGCTGCTGCGCTCCACCGCGATGCGCGAGAAGAAGAAAATCGGCGAGATCGCGCAGTCGATCATCA
>JAEYTQ010000682.1 GCA_023433965.1 Pseudomonadota bacterium
GCGCACGAAATCGCGGATGCCGGCTTCGACCTCGGTCACGGCGGCAAGGTTGGTGTCGACGGTCTCGGTTTCGGTGGTCTCGACCTTTTCGGGACGCATGGCGTTCATCGTTGTTCCCCTGTTCGCGTTGAGCGCAGCGCGAGTGTCCCCCGCACGACGAATTCGGTAATCCGACTAGGGCGCCGGATTTTGACCGCAACTTGGCCGAGATACGGCAAGGGCGGACGATTCGGGGGTTTTGCCGTGGCGTATGGTTAGGGGAGTGTGAACGGTGCAGCGCGCGCGTGAAGCTCTCGGCGAAGAACTACCAGCTCTTCTTGAAGCCCGCCGTCACACTCTTGTTGAGCGCGCCTTGCGGGGTTTCGCCGACCGAGCCCGAGACGCTGACGTTGTCGAACAGCTTCTGCTCGGCGCCGACCCTGCGCAGCCATTTGTCGTCGGTGGTCGACAGTGTCTGGCCGGCCGTGATGCTGGTGCCGGTATCCGTCATGGTGACCCTGGCGCTCTGCTCCGTCTGGTAATTGCGCGTGACGTGGCCACCGATGCCGGGGACTGCACTGGTGCCCTGCTGGTTGACGCTGTAGCCGTTCTGCAGCGTCAGCGCGGTGTCGCCCGACAGCGGCACCGATTTGGTCAGCGACGCCCCGATCCTGCTGTGCTCGGCGCCGGGATCGACGCGGGCTTCCACCGCGGTCTTGTCCCAGATTGCGCCCGCGCCCGGCGCGGTCGCCGTGGCCCAGGCGCTGCCGGAGGATTGCGGCAGGCTGCCGCCATTGGTGGCCTTCTGCGCCAGCAGCTCGGACATGGTCCTGGGCTCGCGCGCCACCGTCATGTCGGCGCCGACACGGGTATCCCAGAACGAGAACACGGATTGCTTCACGGTCACCGCCGAGGAGCCATTGGCATTGGGGTTCGACGACCAGTCCAGCCCTTCATTGGCGGCGGCCTGGGCGCGCTTCCTGGCGGCCATGGGGTCGATGCCGGTGCCGGCATCGACTGCGAGCTGGCTCCAGTCGAGCTTGTCGACGTCGATGTCCTCGAGCACGGCGGGATCGTTCGCGCTGGGAGCCTCCGCCGTCTCGGTGTCCTCGTCGGCCGCGGCCGCGGGCGGGGAGAAAGGTGGAATGATCTGCGCCGGCGCGGTCAGCACCGAGCCCAATAGGCAAGCGGCCGCCAGCATCGGCAGCCTGGTCCAGCCAAACCCTGTCGAGAATTCCATCGTCCTGCCCGCAAACCCCAACGCATGCTGCCATCAACATATATCGGCCGTCGGCCATGCGCCATTCCGCACCCGGAAATGCTGGGTCATCGTCGCGAAATTGTGACGAATATGCGAGGTGGCGAACCAACGGGCCGCGCGAAAGGCGCGCGCCCGATGACGGGCTCGTGATGCGACGGCATCCGGCGGGGCTGGAGGCCAGGACGTCGCGATCGCCTCGTCACCGGTCCCGACGAACGGGGCCCGTTGGCGTCCCCCCTGAAGTGCGATGATCATCGCGCTTCAGGTTGTCGTTTGCGCATGATCTTTCCCGAAAACCGCCTCGCGCTTTGCGCTAACGCGGCCCTGTCCGGATCATGCGTTAGCCGACGCGGGTCATCTTCGGCAGATGAATCGCGCGGCCGAGTGCCTGCTCGACCAGGTCGAAAGTGTCGATCAGCACGCGCATGCTGACGAGCTTGCCCGCCCTGAACTGCGCGAACTGCGCCACGCGCAGGCTGATGGGCTTGTTGGAGTCGAGCGCCGTCAGCGAATAGCGCACCATCGAGGCGGCGGAATCGACGTCGAGCATGATGCTCTCGCGGTCGAAGCGGCGGACGTCGAAATTGTCGGCGAGCTGGCGGATCACCTCGAGCACCGCGGCCTTGCCGTGGCGCGCGCCGAGGAACGGGAACATGTCGATCGGGCCGTACAGCGCCCACTCGACGTCCTCGTCGATCAAGGCTTCGATGTCCTCGAAATGCCGGTCGTTGATCGCGCGGTGCAACGCGCGCGAGAAACGCCAGAGGCTGTGCTCTGTCATTTGGGGCAGTCCTGAAGCTGGCTTGCGAAAACGAAAAACAACCCCATGCACAGTAAGGCGCCGGGGCGATCGACGATGATCAACTCATTTGTATACGAACAATATAGCGCGGTTCGGCCAAAACGCAATTCACGTTTTCGCAATGCAGCATTGATCGGATTTCGTGAGATTTGCAACAGAACCCCGTAATTGTCCGGGTCTCCCGTCTCCCCACCTGAGAACGCTGCGGAGGGTCAATCCGCTCGCGCACCCGTGATCAGCGGCCCGATCTCCCGTTCCAGCACCTGCTGCACCAGGTCGTAGGAATCGATGATCTCGCGGATCTCGGCCACCAGTCCGCCGCGGAACCCATAGAAAACCGCCATGTCGAACTGCACGATCCGGTCGTTGCTGCGCTTCCTGAAATAGACCTGCATGTAGGTCGCGACTGCTTCGCCCTCAGCAACGATCACCGGCGTCTTGTAACGGATCTCCGAGTAGCGCGACCAGATCGTCTGCCAGAGCTCGCGCAGCTCCTGCTTGCCGTGCCGCGGCACCATGTGCGGCAGCACGTCGATCGGCGCATGGGTGAGGAAGTCGACGTCGTCGGTGCAGCACGCCAGCGCCGCCTCGATGTCGCCGCGGGCGAAGGCGTCGAGCAGGTGCACGACACGTTGCCGATTCAGCTGCTCCACCGTCATTCCCGCCGGGTCTCCTTGGTCTGGTGCCCATTGCAAGCCTAGCGCGTGGTCTGACGCCGCCGCAATCCGCAAGATCACAGGGATGTTGCAGAGGTTTTGACGTGCGAGCGCAATGCCCGGTTCATGGGGTTTGCGGCGTCTTCGGCTGCATGGTGCGCAAGCCTGCGTGCACGAACGCGCAAAACCGCGCGTCGGGGAACGCAGAGGCCCACTCGCCCCGCTCTCGCGCGCCGGAGGTTCGGGGAAGGAGGGGCAGAGGCGCAGCCGGCATCGCCGCCCCCGCGTGACCCATCTCACATCGCGCCCTGTCCAGACGCCGCTACCGTCATCCCCAGTCATCAGGGAGACGTGCCATGGCCACCATCGCCGCCACGAGAAAGTCCCGACTGCGCAACGCGCTCGAAGGCCTCGCGCTGACCGCGACCCTCCAGAGCTTCCCGACCTTCGCCGCTGCGGCCTTCCTGCTCAAGCTCGCCGGCGACCACGACCTCTCCGGCGACCCCGGGGTCGCCATCTTCGTCGCCTTCGCCTCGCTGTTCCATGCCATGCTCGCGGTGACCCTGGGCCCGAGCTTCCCGCACCTGTTCAAGACCGTCTATGAGCCGAAATTCTTCGAGGCCCATCTGTCGCTCTCCGACAAGATCACGGCCTGGCGGACGCAGCCGGTCGCCTCCCTGCAACTGGTGACGATCGTGCTGCTGCTGTCGGTGATGGCCGTGGTGACGGCGAGCGTGGGGTAGGGGGAAGCTATCGCATATGAGCAGTACAGCTCTTGGGGCACGATAGTCCCCACATCGTCATGGCCTGGCTCGTCCGGGCCGTCCACGTCCCACCACACGGCACCAAGAACGTGGATGCCCGGGACAAGCTCGGGCATGACGACCTCGGCAAAGTTCAAATGCGATAGCCTTGGGTAGGGGCGAGACCTCTTCGCTTGTCATTCCGGGGCGCTGCAAAAGCAGCGAGCCCGGAATCCATACCCACGAACGGCGCTGATGAATCTGCGCCGCCTACCTCTTTTTCCACCCGCCCCGTCGTCCCGGCATCCCGCCGCTGCTCTTCGGCGCCGGTCCGAACTCCGGCCCCGACTGCCTTGAGTCCGTCGGCTGGATGATCCGGCTCGTACTTCCGAACGGTTTTGACGGCAGCGCGCGGCTCTCGCGGAAAGGCAGCGATTCCGGGCCGTGCATCTCGTCGAGATGCGGCTTGTGCACCTTGGAGCCGGAGCCGCCGCCGCTCGCCTTCAGCGCGGAGCTGACGGTTTTCTTCTTCATGGCGCTGACGGGCAGGTTGGCGGCGTCGCCGTACTTCTTAGCTCCCGTATAGGCGCCGGCCTTGCCCGCGACCACGCGCTGCTTGGCGGTGGGGTCGTCGACGACGGCGAGCTCGGTGGCGCGCAGGCGCTTGACCTCGTCGCGCAGGCGGGCGGCCTCCTCGAAGTTCAGGTCGGCGGCGGCCTCGCGCATTCGCGTTTCGAGGTCGGCGAGCACGGCTTCGAAATTGTGGCCGATCGAGATGACGTCGTCGGTCATGTCGTGGCCGCCGACCTCGACCAGAACGTGGTCGCGCTCATAGACGGAGTTGAGGATGTCGCCGATCTGCTTCTTCACGCTCTCCGGCGTGATGCCGTTGGCGGTGTTGTACTCGACCTGCTTCTCGCGGCGGCGGTTGGTCTCGGCGATGGCGCGCTCCATCGAGCCGGTCATCTGGTCGGCGTAAAGGATCACCTTGCCGTCGACGTTGCGCGCGGCGCGGCCGATGGTCTGGATCAAGGACGTTTCACTGCGCAGGAAACCTTCCTTGTCGGCGTCGAGGATCGCGACCAGCGCGCATTCGGGGATGTCGAGGCCTTCGCGCAGCAGGTTGATGCCCACCAGCGCGTCGAACGCGCCGAGACGCAAATCGCGGATGATCTCGATGCGCTCGATGGTGTCGATATCGCTGTGCATGTAGCGGACGCGGATGCCCTGCTCGTGCAGATATTCGGTGAGATCCTCCGCCATGCGCTTCGTGAGAACCGTGATCAGCGAGCGATAGCCGGCCTGCGCGGTCGCGCGCACCTCGCCGACGAGGTCGTCGACCTGGGTGCGGGCAGGGCGGATGTCGACGGGCGGATCGATCAGTCCGGTGGGGCGAATGACCTGCTCGACGAACACGCCGCCGCTCTCGTTCAGCTCCCAGCTGCCCGGCGTCGCCGACACCGCGACGGTTTGCGGCCGCATCATGTCCCACTCCTCGAAGCGGAGCGGGCGGTTGTCCATGCAGGAGGGCAGGCGGAAACCGTATTCGGCCAGCGTCGCCTTGCGGCGGAAGTCGCCGCGGAACATGGCGCCGATCTGCGGGATGGTGACGTGGCTCTCGTCGGCGAAGATCAGTGCGTTGTCGGGCACGTATTCGAACAGCGTCGGCGGCGGCTCGCCGGGCCGGCGTCCCGTGAGATAGCGCGAATAGTTCTCGATGCCGGCGCAGCTTCCGGTCGCCTCCATCATCTCGAGGTCGAAGGTGGTGCGCTGCTCCAGCCGCTGCGCTTCCAGCAGGCGGCCCTGGTCGTGCAGCTGGTCGAGCCGCTGCTTCAATTCGAACTTGATCGACTTGATCGCCTGCACCAGCGTCGGCCGCGGTGTCACATAGTGCGAATTGGCGTACATCTTGATGAATTCGAGCTCGTCCTGCTTGTGGCCGGTGAGCGGGTCGAACTCCTCGATCGCCTCGATGGTGTCGCCGAACAGGTTCACACGCCAGGCGCGGTCTTCATAGTGCGCCGGGAAAATGTCGATGACGTCGCCGCGCACGCGGAAGGTGCCGCGGGTGAAATCGGCCTGGGTGCGCTTGTA
>JAEYTQ010000676.1 GCA_023433965.1 Pseudomonadota bacterium
GGCAATCTCGATGTCTGCAATCACGGGCAGATGGTCCGAATAGGCCCTCGCCTCCTGGTCGGTCCAGACTTTCCCGATCCGGCTGTCACACGTTGCGTAGATCCGGTCGAGCCGCATCAGGGGCAAGCGTGACGGGAAGGTTCGCAACTGCGTCCGGTTTGGACAGACCTGCGCGAGCACGCGCCGCACCGATCTCACCCAGAGCCAGTCGTTGAAATCGCCGAGAACGACCGTCCTCTCCGGTTTCACCAGGCTCACCAGAGCCCGTGCCTGGGCATAACGCTCGTGGATGCTCAAGCCGAGATGCGTGGCCACCACGCGCACATCGCCGCTAGGCGTCAGCAGGTCCGTCGCGATGGCCCGGCGCGGCTCCCGCTCCTGATACGAGACGTCGACGATTTCGGGCACGCTTGAGAACGAGAAGCGGCTCAGCAGCATCTGGCCGTAGTCGCCGTCCTCGGTGACGATTGACTTGGCGTGAACGCGGTGATCCCCGATCACGCTCGCCAGCTTCGTAAACGGATCATCCGAGCGTGAGCGCGAATCCACCTCCTGAAGCGCGACCACGTCCGGGGACCATTTGCGAATGATGGAGCAAACCCCTTCCAGATCGAACTTCGGATTGAGATTGAACGTGCCATGTACATTCCACGTCATGAAGCGCACCGGCGCCATCAGCGCCTCCCGGCGAGCCACGTCGCGACGAATTGCGCGCCCGCGCAGACGCCGAGCCAGCCCAGGAACGCCAGCACCAGCAAAAACATGCCGCCCCAGGACGCATTGCGAGCCAGATCCGCGATCTGAGCCCCCAGCACCGCCATGGCGAGGATACCCGGCATCATGCCCAGCAGCGTCCCAACCATGAAGTCGCGCAAGGGCAGCGTGCTCGCACCGGCCGCGACGTTCACCAGCGAGAATGGTGCGATCGGAATCATCCGGATGACCACGACGGCGAGGATTCCCTTGCCGACGACGCGTTCCTGGATGCGCGCGGCGCGTCGCCCCAGCAGACGCTGCAGGCGTTCTCGGCCGAGGAACCGACCGATCGCAAACAGGATGAAAGCGCTCAGCAGGACACCCGCCATCGCGGTGGCGAAACCCAGCCATGGCCCGAGTGCGGCAGCCGTCGCGGCAATCAGCACCAGGACCGGAAACACGATCAGTCCGCCCACGACAAAAGCGGCGATCGTGAAGAGAGGTCCCCAGAACGACTGCGAATAGGCCGACAACAGCGTCGAGAGGCGCCCGGCGTTAGCGAAATCACTCAAGGACGTGTACGACCAGGCCAGAGCCAGCCCAAACAGTGCCACCGCGATCGCGGCAATTCCGATCAACCTCTTCGTGCTCCACATGCGGGAGGCCGCGCGCTCCAGATGCAGAGGCAGCTCGGGGTCTGCCACCGGCTGCACCATGCTGGCCAGCGTGCTGGTCACTATCGAGGACTCCACTTTCCGCAGCGTCTTGGCGCCGGCTGACTTCGACACCTCGTCGAGCAGCGCGAACAGCCGGTGCTCGTTGTGCGCGACGGCCTGTTCGTCGAGAGCGCAGAAATGGGCGATCAGGCGACGGCGGACCGATGAGATGAAATCCCGATGCTCCTCGGATTCGGCTTCGAAGATCAGGTCGCATTCGCTGTCGTCGCCCATCGACCGGTTGTTCAGATTGGCCGAGCCGATCCTCAACATCCGGTCGTCGACGACCATGAGCTTGCTATGCACCATGACGGCCGCTTCCTTGCCGCCGCCGCGCGAGACCGGGTAGACGAAGCGGATGCGGTCGCCCACGCCAGCCTTGACGAAGCAATCGATGAAGGCACCCCGGCCGTTCTGCATGGCCTGGGATTCCCGCCACGAGGAATGCAGTTTCGGGGCGACGATCAGTGCCCGGAGCGAGGGCACGCGACGCATCTGCTCCGCCAATTCGCGCGCCATCCGGGTCGCGCTGGTGAACTGATTTTCGATGTACACGAAGCTGGTCGCCGACCGGATCGCTGCGATGAAGGAGCGTTCGACCTCCCTGATGGTCGATCCTGCCGGAGAGACCACCTCGGTCCTGGCGATACCCACCGGCAAGTGCTCGGCCTCGACCGGCACATTCGCCGGCCAGGGGCTGCCCTCGCCTGCGCGCCGTTCGTCCGCCGCTTGACCGGCCGCCCGCCAGCGGTGCTCCACGAGATCGAACAGCTGTGCCGCGGCATCCCCATCGACCAGGCACTGAACGTCATGAAACGGCGGATACGGCTTGCGCTGGGGATCGCAGCGCATGGCGTTGTCGGCGCGATGATCACTGGTGTCCCAGCGCCTGATCGTCAGATCCAGCCCGCCCACGAACCCCAGCGAACCGTCGATGCAGACGATTTTCTGGTGCTGGGCCGAACCGAACGGCAGCGTGGCATCGAGATGAAACCGGACGCGGCCATCCGTGTCGGCCGTGAACTTCGCCGCCGAATTCCATTCCCGCTCGGACGCGTAGAACGAGACGAAGTCCCAGACGAGAATGTTGATCCGCAAGTCCGGGCGTCGCTGAACCAGCGCGCGCAGGAACGGACCGAGCTCCTCAGGCAGGCCATCGTCCGCCCGTCCGGAAGCTCCGACCAGCCTGGTCCTGCTATGGATGTCCCATCCGATGATGTAGACGAGATCCTGCGCCTCCAGCAGCGCTTCCCGCAGGGCCGCGAAATAGGCGGCAGCATCGTTCAGAACCGCCACGCGCTGCGCCCTGCACCGCCGCCAGACGGTGTCGCCGGGGATCAGGGTCGATGCACTCTGAAGCAGGTGAACCTCGCAATTCGCAATTCGCGTCTAAACGCGCTGGATGCTCAGCGGGTTCCACAAGCGCCGGATGACGCGCAGATTGCCTATCTGGTGCGAACGGTGCGTGCGCCGGCGCT
>JAEYTQ010000036.1 GCA_023433965.1 Pseudomonadota bacterium
GACCGCGCCGAGATGCGCGCGCAGATGACGAAGGAGGCCGAGCGCGGCAACAAGCACTTCAGCCATTTCAGCCCCGAGACCAACCTGTTCGAGGAGCTGGAGCGCGCGTTTCGCGACTATGGCGAAACCGGAACGGCGGTGACGCGGCATTACGTGCACGACGCCGAGGAGTCGGCGCTGCACGGCGCGGCGCCCGGTACCTTCACCGATTGGAAGAAGCTGCCGGAGAACTCGGACCTGTTGTTCTACGAGGGCCTGCACGGCGCCGTGGTCACCGACAAGGTCAACGTCGCGCGCTATGCCGATCTCAAGATCGGCGTGGTGCCCGTCATCAATCTCGAATGGATCCAGAAGCTGCATCGTGACCGCAGCGCGCGCGGTTATTCGACCGAGGCCGTCACCGACACCATCCTGCGGCGGATGCCCGATTACATCCACTACATCTGCCCGCAATTCACCGAGACCGACATCAACTTCCAGCGCGTGCCGACGGTGGACACCTCCAATCCGTTCGTCGCGCGCTGGATCCCGACGCCGGACGAATCGATGGTCGTGATCCGCTTCAAGAACCCGCGCGGCATCGACTTCCCCTACCTCCTCTCGATGCTGCCGCAAAGCTGGATGTCGCGCGCCAATTCGATCGTCTGCCCGGGCGCCAAGCTCGACCTGGCGATGCAGCTGATCCTGACCCCGCTGATCATGCAGCTGATCGAGCGCAAGCGCAGCCTGAAGTAACGAGGAGAGAACCCGATGAACATCTCCGTCCACGCCGAAGCCGACGTCACGGCTGTCACGCACAACGATCTCGCCAATGCCGTCCGCTTCCTCGCGGTCGATGCCATCGAGACGTCGCAGTCGGGCCATCCCGGTCTGCCCATGGGAATGGCCGACGTCGCCACCGTGCTGTTCTCCCGCTTTTTGAAATTCGACTCCGCCCACCCCAACTGGCCGGACCGCGACCGCTTCGTACTGTCGGCGGGGCACGGCTCGATGCTGCTCTATGCGCTGCTGCATCTGACCGGCGGCGACGTCAGCCTCGACGACATCAAGGCCTTCCGGCAATGGGGCTCGAAGACGCCGGGCATCCCGAATATGGCCACACGCGCGGCGTCGAGACCACGACGGGACCACTGGGGCAGGGCATTGCGACCGCGGTCGGCATGGCGCTCGCCGAACGCATGGCCAATGCGCGGCATGGCGACGGGCTCGTCGATCATTTCACCTATGTCATCGCCGGCGACGGCTGCCTGATGGAAGGCATCAGCCAGGAAGCGATCTCGCTCGCGGGCCATCTCGGGCTCGGCCGCCTCATCGTGCTGTTCGACGACAACGGCATCTCCATCGACGGTCCGACCTCGCTTGCGACGTCGGACGACCAGCTCGCGCGCTTCGCGGCCTCCGGCTGGTCGGCGCGCCGGGTCGACGGCCACGATTCCGAAGCCGTGGCGCAGGCGATTGCTGAGGAGCGGGAGACGGCACAGCCATCGCTGATCGCCTGCCGCACCATCATCGGCTATGGCGCGCCGGATCGGCAGGGCACCGAGAAGGCGCATGGCGCGCCGCTCGGCACCGAACAGACGGCGGCGGCGCGCCGGGCGCTTGGTTGGGACTATCAGCCCTTCGTGGTGCCGCTTCCTGTGCTCAAGACGTGGCGGATGATCGGGCAACGCGGACAGGTCGATCGGCTCGCCTGGCTCGATCGCTACGAGCGCGCGACGCCGGAGCAGCGCGACCTGTTCGTCGAGGGCAAGGCCGTCGCTTTGCCCGCCGCCTATGTGCTGGCCGCCGCGAAGTTGCGCGAGCGTTTTGCCAGCGAGCGGCCGAAGCTCGCGACGCGGCAGGCCTCGCAACAGGTGCTCGACGGTATTGCTAGGACGATTCCGGGCCTGGTCGGCGGCTCCGCGGACCTGACGCATTCGAACCTCACGCATGCCAAGGCGCAGGCCCCGGTCAAGCGCGGGGCGTTCGGCGGCGATTACATCCACTATGGCATTCGCGAGCACGGCATGGCCGCCGCCATGAACGGTCTCGCGCTGCATGGCGGCTTCATCCCCTATGGCGGCACGTTCCTGGCGTTCTCCGATTACAGCCGGCCCGCGATCCGCCTTGCCGCGCTGATGCGGCTGCGCGCCATCCATGTGATGACGCACGATTCCATAGGCCTGGGCGAGGATGGCCCGACGCACCAGCCGGTCGAGCAACTGGCGGCGCTGCGCGTGATTCCGAACCTGCTGGTGTTCCGTCCCGCCGACGCGGTGGAGACGCTGGAGGCGTGGGACTGCGCACTCGGCTCCGAGAACCGCCCGTCCGTGCTGTGCCTGTCGCGGCAGGCGCTGCCGACCTTCCGCAGCGATGCGCGCGGCAGAAACCGCGTCGCGAACGGTGCCTATCTCGTCGTCTCGCCGGATGGCGGCCGCGACGTGACGCTGATCGCAACCGGTTCGGAAGTGTCGATCGCGCTGGAAGCCGCGCGCCTGCTCGCGACCGAGCACGTCCGCGCGGCCGTGGTCTCCGCGCCCTGCTTCGCGCTGTTCGAGGAGCAGCCGGAGGACTACCGCGCCTCGGTGCTCGGCACCGCGCCACGGATCGGCATCGAGGCGGCGGTGTTGGGCGACTGGCCACGCTGGATCGGTGCCGACGGCGAGTTCGTCGGCATGCGCGGCTTCGGCGCCTCCGCGCCTGCGCCGGTGCTGTACCGTGAATTCGGCATCACGCCGCAGAGCGTTGCGGAGGCCGCCCGCCGGGCGATCGCCCGCAAGAGCCAATAAGGAGGACGACCCGTGGCCCGTATCACCCTTCGCCAGCTGCTCGATCACGCCGCCAGCCACGGCTATGCCGTGCCGGCGTTCAACATCAACAACATGGAGCAGGGCATCGCGATCATGCAGGCGGCGGCCGAGGTCGACGCGCCCGTGATCATCCAGGCCTCGCGCGGCGCGCGCAGCTATGCCGGCGATCTCATGCTCTCGCACATGATCGACGCGCTGGAGCGGACTTATCCGGACATTCCGCTCTGCATGCATCAGGACCATGGCAATGACGAAGCGACCTGCGCGTCTGCGATCGCCCACGGCTTCACGTCGGTCATGATGGACGGATCGCTCAAGGCCGATGCCAAGACGGCAGCCGACTATGATTACAACGTCGCGATCACCCGCCGCGTCGTCGATCTCGCGCATTGGGTCGGCGCCTCCGTCGAAGGCGAGCTCGGCGTGCTCGGCTCGCTGGAACATGGCGGCGGGCAGCAGGAGGACGGCCACGGCGTCGAGGGCAAGGTGAGCCACGACCAGCTGCTGACCGATCCCGACCAGGCCGTGGATTTCGTCCGGGCCACCAAGGTCGATGCGCTCGCCATCGCGATGGGCACCTCGCACGGCGCCTACAAGTTCAGCCGCAAGCCGGATGGCGACATCCTGGCGATGCGGGTGGTGGAGGAGATCCACCGCCGCCTGCCGAACACGCATCTGGTCATGCATGGCTCGTCCTCGGTGCCGCAGCCGCTCCAGGACATGTTCAACCAGTTCGGCGGCGAGATGCCGCAGACCTGGGGCGTCCCGGTCGAGGAGATCGTCCGCGGCATCCGAAGCGGTGTGCGCAAGGTCAATATCGACACCGATTGCCGCCTGGCGATGACCGCAATGTTCCGGAAAGTCGCCGCGCAGAACCGGAGCGAGTTCGACCCGCGCAAATTCCTGAAACCGGCGATGGACTCAATGCGCGAGCTCTGCCGCGAGCGCTTCGAGCAATTCGGCACCGCGGGTCATGCGAGCAAGATCAAGGTCGTTCCCGTGAGCGAGATGGCGCGGCGCTACCGCGCCGGCGAGCTCGATCCGCACGTCGACGCCGGCGAGCCGGTCGCGGCCTGATCAATCAGAAAGAACAGAGAGAAGAGCAGGAGAGAGACATGAACGCACATGCAGGCACCGTCCGCGGCAAAGAACGTTATCGCTCCGGCGTGATGGAATACAAGCGCATGGGCTATTGGGAGCCCGACTACACGCCAAAGGACACCGACGTCATCGCGCTGTTCCGCGTGACGCCGCAGGAGGGCGTCGATCCGATCGAGGCCTCGGCTGCGGTGGCCGGTGAATCCTCGACGGCGACCTGGACCGTGGTGTGGACCGATCGCCTCACGGCTGCGGAGAAGTATCGCGCCAAGTGCTACCGGGTCGATCCCGTCCCGGGCTCGCCGGGTTCCTATTTCGCCTACATCGCCTATGACCTCGACCTGTTCGAGCCGGGCTCGATCGCGAACCTCTCCGCCTCGATCATCGGCAACGTTTTCGGATTCAAGCCGCTGAAGGCGCTGCGGCTGGAGGACATGCGTTTCCCCGTCGCCTATGTGAAGACGTTCCAGGGACCGGCGACCGGTATCGTGGTCGAGCGCGAACGGCTCGACAAGTTCGGCCGGCCGCTGCTGGGCGCGACGGTGAAGCCGAAGCTCGGACTGTCCGGCCGTAATTACGGCCGCGTGGTCTACGAGGCGCTGAAGGGCGGTCTTGATTTCACCAAGGACGACGAGAACATCAACTCGCAACCGTTCATGCATTGGCGCGACCGTTTCCTCTATTGCATGGAGGCGGTGAACCGCGCACAGGCAGCCTCGGGCGAGGTCAAGGGCACCTATTTGAACATCACCGCCGGCACGATGGAGGACATGTACGAGCGCGCGGAGTTCGCCAAGGAGCTCGGGTCGTGCATCGTCATGATCGATCTCGTGATCGGCTACACCGCGATCCAGTCGATGGCCAAATGGGCGCGGCGCAACGATATGATCCTGCATCTGCACCGCGCCGGTCACTCCACCTATACGCGGCAGAAGAGCCACGGCGTGTCGTTCCGCGTCATCGCCAAATGGATGCGCCTTGCCGGTGTCGACCACATCCATGCCGGTACGGTGGTCGGCAAGCTCGAAGGCGATCCCAACACCACGCGCGGCTACTACGACGTCTGCCGCGAGGACTTCAACCCGACTAGGCTCGAACATGGTCTGTTCTTCGACCAGCACTGGGCCAGCCTGAACAAGATGATGCCGGTCGCCTCCGGCGGCATCCACGCCGGCCAGATGCATCAGCTGCTCGACCTGCTGGGCGAGGACGTGGTGCTGCAATTCGGCGGCGGCACCATTGGCCATCCCATGGGCATCGCGGCGGGGGCGACCGCCAACCGCGTGGCGCTGGAGGCGATGATCCTCGCCCGCAACGAGGGCCGCGACTACGTCCATGAGGGCCCGGAAATCCTCGCCAGGGCCGCGCAGAGCTGCACGCCGCTGAAAGCCGCGCTGGAGGTCTGGAAGGACGTCACCTTCAACTATCAATCCACCGACACGCCGGACTTCGTGCCGACGGCGCTGGAAACCGTCTGAGGAGTTTAGAACATGAAACTGACCCAGGGCTGCTTCTCGTTCCTACCCGATCTGACCGACGACCAGATAACCAAGCAGGTGCAGTATTGCCTCGCCAACGGCTGGGCAGTGAACATCGAGTTCACCGACGATCCGCATCCCCGCAACACCTATTGGGAGATGTGGGGCTTGCCGATGTTCGATCTTCAGGACGCCGCCGGGGTCATGATGGAGCTCGCCGAATGCCGCAGGGTGTATAGCGATCGCTACATCCGCGTCAGCGGCTTCGATTCCAGCCATGGATGGGAATCGGTGCGGATTTCCTTCCTGGTCAACCGGCCGAAGCAGGAGGCGGAGTTCGAGCTGGTGCGCCAGGAGGTGGCGGGCCGCGCGATCCGTTACACAACCGTGCGCAAGCCGGCCGCGCACGCATCGGCCTAAGCCGTTCTCCTCCGCGCGGAGCGCTCCCTGCTCCGTATCCTTGGGCGGACCACTGCTTCGCCGCTTCCCCGGCGGCGAAGCTCCTTTCTTCGAGGGTAGCCATGCTCGATGTGCCTCATGCAGCGACGACCGAACGCAGCGAGACTCACTTCGATCTTCGCAAGGAGGCCGAAGCGGCCGGGATCACCGCGACGCTGCAACAGCTCGATCAGGAATTGATAGGCCTCAAGCCGGTCAAAAGCCGCGTGCGCCAGATCGCCTCGCTGCTGCTGATCGAACGTATACGGCAGCGCGCCGGCCTCGCATCGGCGCCGCCGACGCTGCACATGTCCTTCACCGGCAATCCTGGAACCGGCAAAACGACCGTCGCGTTGCGCATGGCCAGAATTCTGCACGGCCTCGGCTTCGTGCGGCGCGGGCAGGTGATCTCGGTGACGCGCGACGATCTGGTCGGCCAATATATCGGCCACACCGCGCCGAAGACGAAGGAGATCCTGAAGAAGGCGATGGGCGGTGTGCTGTTCATCGACGAGGCCTATTACCTGCACCGGCCCGACAACGAGCGCGACTACGGCCAGGAGGCGATCGAGATCCTGCTTCAGGTAATGGAGAACCAGCGCGAGGATCTCGTCGTAATCCTCGCCGGCTATGGCGAGCGCATGACGAGCTTCTTCGCCTCCAATCCCGGCTTCCGCTCCCGCATCGCCCACCACATCGAATTCCCCGACTATGCCGAGGCCGAGCTGCTGGTCATTGCCGAGCTGATGCTGAAGGAGCGGGGCTATCGTTTCTCGGCGGCGGCGCGCGAGGCGTTCGAGAAGTACATTGCGCTGCGCCGGACCCAGCCGTTCTTCTCCAACGCGCGCTCGATCCGCAACGCGGTCGACCGCATCCGGCTGCGGCAGGCCGACCGCCTGGTGTCCGATCTCGACCGCATGCTCGACGTCGCCGATCTCGAGACCATCGATCCCATGGACGTGATGGCGAGCCGCGTCTTCAGCGGCGGTACTGACGCGCGGAGCGCCAAGCCGTGACCGGAGACATCATGATCGCTCCCTCGATCCTGGCGGCGGATTTCGCCAGGCTCGGCGAGGAGGTTGCCGCCATCGATGCGGCCGGGGCGGACTGGATCCATTGCGATGTCATGGACGGACATTTCGTGCCGAACATCAGCTTTGGCGCCGACGTCATCAAGGCAATCCGGCCGCTGACGAAGAAGATCTTCGACGTTCACCTGATGATCGCGCCGGTCGATTCCTACCTCGAGGCGTTCGTGAAGGCCGGGGCCGACGTGATCACCGTTCATGCCGAAGCGGGCGCCCATCTTGACCGCTCGCTCCAGGCGATCCGTGCGCTCGGCAAAAAGGCCGGCGTCAGTCTGTGTCCGTCGACGCCCGAGAATGCGATCGAATATGTGCTCGATCGTCTCGACCTAATCTTGGTGATGACGGTCAATCCGGGATTCGGTGGCCAGTCCTTCCTTGAATCACAGCTCCAGAAGATCGGGCGGATCAGAGCCATGATCGGCGAGCGGCCGATCCGGCTCGAGGTCGATGGCGGGATCACGCGTGACAATGCTGCCGCCGTGGTGGCGGCGGGCGCCGATACGCTGGTCGCGGGTTCAGCGGTGTTTCGCGGCAAGAGCGTTGCCGACTATACCGCAAATATCCAGGCCATCCGCATGGCCGCCGAGACCGGCCGGGTTCGGAAGCGCCAAGATGACATTGTGCGCCCGATGCACCTCGGCGAAGGCGCGCGCACCCGGTGAACTACGGGTCGCATCAGCAGGTGATTGCGCGACAGGTATCGCCGGCTCGGGCACGCGGAGTTTTTCCCGGGATACTACGGAAAATCTGACACCATTCGGCAATACCCTTCATGTCGGGGTAACCAACGGCGTCGAAGCACGCACGTGATTAACAGCGATGCAATGCGCCGCTCCACAATCTGTGGTTCAAGAGCTGCAGAGGACGGAATGCAGATTCAATACCTTCACTGGAATGCTGCCCATGGTTGGCGCGGAGCGGATGCCCTGCGCGAGCCGCCCCAACTCGTGCTCTATTTCGGCAGCCGTGAGCAACTCGTGGACGGGTGGCGGTATCGCGAGCTTCGCGGTCGCTATCCCGACAGCCATATCGTCGGTTGCAGCAGCGGCGGGCAGATCCATGGCGACGACATCTGCGATGACGAAGTCGTTGCAGTCGCCTTACGCTTCGCTAACACGCAGGTGCGTTTGGTGCAGGAGGTCGTCGAGAACCGCGAGGCGTCGCGGGCCTGCGGCGCGCGACTTGCCCGCCAGGCGCTGGCGGCGGATCTAGCCGGCATGTTCGTGCTGTCGGACGGACTGGCGGTGAATGGCGGCGAGCTGCTTGCCGGGATCACCGATATCCTCGGACCCGATCTACCCGTCACCGGCGGGCTCGCCGGCGATGGGTCTCAATTCGCGCAGACCATCGTCGGGGCCGATGAAGAGCCGTTGCCGAACCGCGTCGCCGCAGTCGCTTTCTACGGCGCCTCGTTCCGTTTCGCGCATGGTTGTGCCGGCGGCTGGGACGTGTTCGGGCCGCGCCGCAAGGTGACGAAGGCACGAGGATCCGTGGTCGTTGAGCTTGATGGCGAGCCGCCGCTGGACCTCTACACCCGCTATCTCGGCGAGGAGGAGGCCGAGGCGATGCCGGGCTCGGGTTTGGCGTTCCCCTTGCGGATTCACGACGAGGCTGCGCCGAACCGGCAGATCGTGCGCTCGGTGTTTGCGGTGGATCGCAATGACCGCACCCTGACGTTCGCGGCCGACATTCCGGAAGGATGCACCGCGCAGTTGATGCGAGCGAATTTCGACAGCCTCGCTGCAGGGGCTGGCGAGGCCGGCAGGCAGGCGCGCAGCGCCCTCACGGGAGAAATCGCCGGCGACAAGCTTGCGATCCTGGTGAGCTGTATTGGGCGGCGCAGGGTGATGGGGCAGCGTACACAGGACGAGCTGGATGCCGTCGCCGCCGAACTCGGCGAGGACGTCGTGCGGATCGGGTTCTACTCCTACGGCGAATTCGCGCCGCCGGCCGCGTCGGGCCGTTGCGAGCTGCACAACCAGACCATGACCGTCACCATGATCGCGGAGACGGCTGCATGACCATACATCGGTTGCTTGCAAGGCAGATTCGCCAGTCGACGGACGAGTCCGGAAAGATCGACCTGGCCAAGCTCGGCGAGCTCGTCAGCGCGGCCTACGAGGAGAGCGATCGAGATCGCCGCCGCACCGACCGTGCGATCAAGCTGATGATCGAGGAGCTCGAACAGACCCATAAGCGCGCCGAACAGGATCTGCTGCGCGCGCGCGAATTCCTCGACAGCATCATCGAGAACATTCCTATCGCTGTGTTCGCCAAGGATGCCAAGGACTCCCGTTACGTCCTGCTCAACCGCGCCGGGGAGGAATACTACGGCATGCCGCGGGAGGCGATGCTGGGCAAGACCCCTGAGCAGATCTTCCCGGGCGAGATCGCCCGCGTCGTCCACGAGCAGGACCGCCGCGTCGTCGATAGCGGCAACCCCATGTTTCTCGAAGGGCATCCGCTCGAATTCGGCGTCAAGGGCCACGATCGTCTCGTCAACTCGCGCAAGCTGCTGATCAGGGACGGCAGCGGTGCTCCGCAATACCTGGTCGGGGTGATCGAGGACGTCACCGAGAGGATCACGAACGAGGCGCGGATCAGCCATCTTGCGCATCATGATGCGTTGACCGACCTGCCGAACCGCAGCGCCTTCAACGCGGCGCTGGACGAACGACTGGAGCGGGCGCAGGAGGCGTCGTCCAGTTTTGCCGTGCTGAGCCTCGACCTCGACCGTTTCAAGGAGGTCAACGACGTGTTCGGCCACCCCGTCGGCGACATGCTGATGCGGGCGGCGGCTGACCGGCTTGCCGCGGAAGCCGAAGGTGCCTTCGTCGCCCGCATCGGCGGCGACGAGTTCATGATCCTGATGCCCGACCATATCAGTCGCGAGGACGTTCTGGCGCTGGCCGAACGCCTGGTGGAGACGATCGGCCGGGAGCTGGAGGTCGACGACTATCTGCTGCACGCGGGCCTCAGCGTCGGTATCGCGTTCTATCCAGACGACGGCGTGAACGCCGCGACATTGCTCGCCAATGCCGACTCGGCCCTGTATCGTGCGAAGCGCGAGGGCAGGGGCCGGGTCCGTTGCTTCGTATCCGAGATGGATCAGGAGCTGCGCGAGCGCAGGCTGTTGCAGCACGATCTGAGACAGGCGCTGGAACAGGACCAGCTCGTCGTTTACTTCCAGCCGCAGGCGCGGGTGGATGGCGAAGTCACCGGCTTCGAGGCGCTGCTGCGCTGGAATCATCCGACGCGGGGTTTCGTCCCGCCGGACCAGTTCATTCCGCTCGCCGAGGAGAACGGGCTGATCATCGAGATCGGCGAATGGGTCTTGCGCGAAGCGTGCCGTGAGGCGGCGTCATGGCCGCGGCCGTTGCAGGTGGCGGTCAATCTGTCCCCGATCCAGTTCCAGGCTGGCGATCTCGAACGTTCGATTCACCAGATCCTGCTGGAGACCGGGCTTTCGCCGACGCGGCTCGAGGTCGAGATCACCGAGGGCGTGCTGATCGGCGATTTCACCCGCGCGCTCGATCTGCTGCGGCGGCTGAAGGCGCTCGGTGTTCGGATCGCGATGGACGATTTCGGCACCGGTTATTCCTCGCTGTCCTATCTGCAGTCGTTCCCGTGCGACAAGATCAAGATCGATCGCAGTTTCATCTTCGATCTCGAGGCGAAGCCGCAATCGGCCGAGATCGTCCGCGCCGTCCTGAGCCTCGCGCACGCCCTGAACATTCCGGTCATCGCCGAAGGGGTGGAGACGGAGGCCCAGCGCGCCTTTCTGGCCCGGGAAGCTTGTGAAGAGATGCAGGGCTATCTGGTCGGCCGACCCGACCTGATGGAACGCTATCTAGACCTGGTCGGGGTGACGGTCGAGCGCCGCCTCTACGCCTAGCGCGCCTGGGCGCGAGTCCCGCACGAACGTTTGGAACTAAAATTCCAACCGGCACTTCTCGATGAGAACCGAGTTCAGGCGCGTTGCCCCCGCAGCAAATGTTTTGCATAAACGCCATCGGCCTGACGCAAATCGGGGCAATAAGCCCTGTGAACGCGAGGGAGGGTCTCATGGAGAACGTACGTCGCTACCGGGCGCTGGCGTCCCTCTGCCGTCAGCAGGCGGCCTATCGGCCGCTCCAGAACTGGGA
>JAEYTQ010000044.1 GCA_023433965.1 Pseudomonadota bacterium
TACACCCACATCAAGAACGCCGAGATCGACCGCTTCCTGTCCGAAGTGACCGACTGGGAGCACCGGGAGTATTTCGAGGTGTTTTGAGCTCGCCTACAGCTCTCTCGTCCCGTCATTGCGAAGCCGACGGGTCCGCGCGAAGCGCGGCCCAATGACAGGCACCGCGAAGCATCCAGAATCTTCCCGCGGAGGGGTTCTGGATGGCTTCGTCGCTTCGCTCCACGCAATGACGGCGAGAGCAGGCGCGTCAAATCCCCAGATATTTGTGCTGCAGGTCCGGCTCGGCCATCAGCTGGTCGGAGGTGCCGCTCCACACCGTCTTTCCGCGCTCGATGATGTAGTGGCGGTCGCAGATACGGGCGAGGTGGTCGACGTTCTTGTCGACCACCAGGATCGACTGTCCCCGGCTCTTGAGCAGCGACAGGCAGCTCCAGATCTCCTCGCGGATCAACGGGGCGAGGCCCTCGGTCGCTTCGTCCAGGATCAGCAGCTTCGGGTTGGTCATCAGCGCGCGGCCGATCGCGAGCATCTGCTGCTCGCCGCCGGAGAGCTGATTGCCCATATTGGAGGTGCGTTCGGCGAGGCGCGGAAACATCACGTAGATCGCTGCCAGCGTCCAGGGATTGGGACTGCCGAAACGGTCCGCGGCGGCAGCCACCAGGTTTTCGCGCACGGTGAGGTTCGGAAAGATCTGGCGTCCCTCCGGCACGAGGCCGACGCCGAGCTTCGCGATCCGGTACGACGGAAGCTGCCGCACCTCGGCGCCCGCGAAACGGATGCTGCCCGCACGCGCCGGCGTCAGCCCCATGATGGAGCGGATGGTCGTGGTCTTGCCCATGCCGTTGCGGCCCATCAGCGAGACCATCTCGCCCGGCTTGATCGCCAGCGACAGGCCGAACAGCACCTGGGAGAGGCCGTAGCAGGTCTCGATGCCGTCGACCTCGAGCAGCGTGTCAGCCATGGTGCGTCACCACGTGCTGGTCGCCGAGATAGGCCCGCTTGACGTCCTCGTTCGACCGGATCGCGGCCGGGTTGCCGGAGGCGATGACGCGGCCATAGACCAGCACCGTGATGCGGTCGGCGAGCGCGAACACCGCCGGCATATCGTGCTCGACGAGGACGATCGAGACCTCTTTCCGCAGCTCCTGCAGCAGCTTCACCATGCGCTGCGATTCGGTGACCCCTAGGCCCGCCATCGGCTCGTCGAGCAGCAGCAGCTTCGGCCTGCTGGCGAGCGCGACCGCGAGCTCGAGCTCCCGGCGTTCGCCATGGCTGAGCCTGGAGACCACGACGTCGGCACGATGGCCGAGCCCGACGCGGTCGAGCGCCGCCTGCGCGGCATCGCGCAGGCCCTTCTCCCGCCGCGCGTTGGCGAAGAAGCGGAACGAAGTGCCGGCATGGGCCTGCGCCGCCAGCGCGACATTGTCGGCAGCGGTGAAATCGAGCAGCAGCGAGGTGATCTGGAACGAACGGGCGAGGCCCAGCGCACAGCGGCGATAGGCCGGCAAATGGGTGATGTCGCGGCCCGCCAGCGAGACGCTGCCGGAATGCGGCGTGAGGTGCCCCGTCAACTGGCTGATCAGCGTGGTCTTGCCGGCACCGTTCGGGCCGATGATGGCGTGCAGCTCGCCGCTGGCGACATCGAGGGAAACGTTGTCGGTCGCGACGATGCCGCCGAAGCGGCGCACCAGCTTCTCGACGCGGAGCAAGGGTTCAGCCACGGTCGGCCCTCCCCAGCGCGCCCATGATGCCGCCGCGGCCAAACAGCACGATCAGCAACAGCAGCGGGCCCAAGATCAGCGCCCAATATTCGGTGATCTGCGACAGCAGCTCTTCCAGCAGCAGGAACACCACCGAGCCCATCACGGGACCGAACAGCGTGCCCATGCCGCCCAGGATCACCATCACCATGAGGTCGCCGGAGCGGGTCCAGTACATCACGGCCGGGCTGACGAAATCGGTGTTGTTGGCGAGCAGCGCGCCGGCGAGGCCGCACATGGTGCCCGATATGACGAAGCAGACCAGCTGGTAGCGCTTGGCGGGAAAGCCGATCGCCTGCATGCGCTGCTCGTTCGAGCGCAGGCCCTGCACGACGAGGCCGAAGCGCGAATTGACGATGCGCCAGATCAGGAAGACGCAGCCGAACAGGCAGGCGAGACAGAGATAGTAGAACTGCGTTCGGTTCGACAGGTCGATCAGGCCGGAGAAGTCGCTGCGGGTGTAGATGGTGAGGCCGTCATCGCCGCCGTAGCGGGCGAGGCCCGAGGCGACATAGTAGGCCATCTGGGCGAAGGCGAGCGTGATCATGATGAAGTAGACGCCGCGGGTGCGAAGCGAGAGCGCCCCGATCACCAATGCGAAAATCGCGGAGGCCGCGAGCGCGACCGGGAACTGGATGAAGCCGGAGCCCACGCCTTCCTGCGCGAGCATGCCGACCGCGTAGCCGCCGATACCGAGATAAGCGGCGTGGCCGAAACTCATCAGGCCGGCGAACCCCATGATGAGGTTGAGGCTCGCAGCCGCAAGCGCCAGGATGATGATGCGGGTGAACAGCGTCAGGATGAAGATGTTGCCGGACAGATGCGAGTAGAGCGGCAGCAGCACGAGGCCTGCCAGCATCAGGGCCGTGACGGCCTTGCTCACAGTCAATCCCTTCATCGACGCAGGCTCTTCATCGACGATTGGCCGGAAACAGCCCCTCCGGCCGCACCACCAGCACGATCGCCATCAGCAGGTAGATCAGCATGGACGAAAGCGCGGGCGCGGCGGTGGAGGCGGCGGCGCCGCTCAGCACCTGCCGGAGCAGGTTCGGCAGGAAGGCGCGGCCGAGCGTGTCGATCATGCCGACGAAGATCGCGGCCAGGAACGCGCCGCGGATCGAACCGATGCCGCCGATCACGATGATGACGAAGGCGAGGATCAGGATGTTCTCGCCCATGCCGATCTGCACGGTGAGGATCGGCGCCTGCATCAGGCCGGCGAGGCCGGCGAGCGCCGCGCCAAGGCCGAACACCAGCGTGTAGAGCAGCTTGATGTTGATGCCGAGCGCGCCGATCATCTCACGATTGGAGGCGCCGGCCCGGATCAGCATGCCGATGCGGGTGCGCATTACGCCGAGATAGAGCAACAGCGCGACCAGCAGCGCCACGACGATGATCGCGAGACGATAGGCGGGATAGTGAATGCCGGGCAGGATCGGCACCGGCACCGTGAGCCAGGCCGGCAGCGGCAGCGCAAGGCCGGCCGGGCCCCAGATCAGCCGCACGGCTTCGTTGAAGAACAGGATCAGGCCGAAGGTCGCGAGCACGTGGTCGAGATGGTCGCGGCCGTAGAGGTGCCGCAGCGCGCTCACCTCCAGCACGATGCCGAGCACCAGCGTCGCCCCCAGCGCCATCAGCGCGCCGAGCAGGAAGCTGCCGGTCCAGGCCGCGAAAGTCGCGGCGAAATAGGCGCCCATCATGTAGAGCGAGCCGTGCGCGAGGTTGACGAAATCCATGATCCCGAACACCAGCGTCAGTCCGGCGGCGAGGAGGAACAGCAGCAGGCCGAACTGCAAACCGTTCAAGAACTGTTCGACGACGAGCAGCATCAGGACTCTTTCAGGCGCATACGGACGCGCGCCGATGTTCGAACACTGTCGCCATCAGTGAAAGAGCTCCCCCTGCCTCTTCAAGGCCGAAAAATGGGTAATGGCAGTATCGTTCCGAGGCAAGAGCGATTCGACATCAAACATGCACTTTGTTGCATGCCGATGCATGCGATCGAGACGCGGCTCGCAATGCAAAAATGCTGCCGCGCCGGCTGGGGCAACCTGCCGCACCCAAAACGATCACCCTCCCGCCGGTGGGCCGGCGAAAAGGGCATCAATGCATCGGAAGGGGATACGCCTAGTGCGACGTCATCTGCTGGGGAAGGTCGTCCGGATTGGCAAGCAGGCTGTTGGCCGTCGAGGCCTCCAGCGCCGCCATCCGGAAGAGATAGGCGAGCGTCGCCAATCCCTGGTCTTCCGCCATCTGCGCCAGCTCGAGCGCCATGTCGGACATATAGCCGAGGTCCTCGTCCCTGATCTGCGCCATGATCTCGTTGTCCCGCATCATGTTCGACATCTCAGGCACTCTTTCGTTGCGCGGCGGCGCCGCAGAGGTTGGCACGGGCG
>JAEYTQ010000100.1 GCA_023433965.1 Pseudomonadota bacterium
ACGGGATCGACGATCACGGGAACTGCCGCATCTGAGGGGGCGAAGCCGCGCGCGAGGGCGCCGGCCATCACGCTGCCCGCCATCGGCGAGCGCGAGCTCCGGCTCGATCTGTTCCGGGGGCTCGCGCTTTGGCTGATCTTCATCGACCACCTGCCCGCAAGTCTGCTGACCTGGTTCACCATCCGCAATTACGGCTTCAGCGATGCCACCGAAATATTCATCTTCATCTCCGGCTACACCGCGGCCTTCGTCTACGGCCGGGCAATGCTGGAGAGCGGCGTCGTCATCGCCACCGCGCGCATCCTGCGCCGGGTCTGGCAGATCTACGTCGCCCACGTCTTCCTGTTCACGATCTTCCTCGCCGAGATATCCTACGTGGCGACCCGCTTCGAGAACCCGCTCTATACCGAAGAGATGGGTATCATGGACTTCCTCAAGCAGCCCGATGTCACCATCGTGCAGGCGCTGCTACTGCGCTTTCGTCCAGTCAACATGGACGTGCTGCCGCTCTATATCGTGCTGATGCTGGCGCTGCCCCTGATCCTGTGGTCGATGAAGTGGCGGCCCGACGTCACGCTCGGACTTTCGGTGCTGCTCTACGCGGTTACCTGGGAGTACGATCTCTATCTGTCGGCCTATCCGAACGGCTTCTGGGCCTTCAATCCCTTCGCCTGGCAATTGCTGTTCGTGTTCGGTGCATGGTGTGCGCTCGGAGGTGCGCGCCGCATGTCGCGGATCCTGTCGTCGCGCGTCACGATGTGGATGGCGATCGCCTATCTCGCCGCGGCGTTTTACGTGACGCTGACCTGGTATGTGCCGCAGCTCTCCCTGTTCATGCCGAAGCGGATCGAGCAGTGGATGTATCCGATCAACAAGACCGATCTCGACGTGCTGCGCTTCATACATTTCCTGGCGCTGGCGGCGCTCACGGTGCGCTTCCTGCCGCGGGACTGGCCGGGCCTGAAGTCGCCATGGCTGCGACCGCTGATCCTGTGCGGCCAGCATTCGCTTGAGATCTTCTGCCTCGGCGTCTTTCTGGCCTTTGCCGGCCATTTCGTGCTCGCCGAAGTCTCCGGCGGTCCGGCGATGCATGCGTTGATTAGTCTCTGCGGAGTCCTGATCATGTGGGGGGTGGCCTGGGTGATTTCGTGGTACAAGCGTGTCGCTGACAAGAGGGGTGCGAAAACCAAGAACGCCGTCGGCAACGCCGATCTGGCGGGAGGGGGCTGATGAGGGCGAAGGTGATCCTGAGCCTGATGCTGCTATGGGGTGGCCTCGCCGCCCCTGTGGCGCGTGCGGACGATGCTGCGCCCGCTTCCTGCGACCTGCCGGCCTACCTGCTGAGCAGCGAAAGCCCGCTGCCCAGGGTCTCAGCTGTCGTCAAGGCCGGCAAGCCGCTCGAGATCCTCGTCATCGGCAGCCGGTCGACGACCATTCCGTCCTCGGAGAACAGCTCGTACCCGGCGCGCATGGAGGCGATCCTCAAGGAGAAGCTGCCGCCCTCCGAGGTCGTGCACGTCTCCGTAGAAATACAGAGCAAGAGAACGGCAGAGGAGACCGCGTCCACTTTCGTTAAGCTGATGGAAGCAAAAACGCCTACTTTGGTGATCTGGCAGACCGGGACCGTCGATGCTATCCGAGCCATCGATCCCGACGACTTTCGCAGCGCCCTCACCGAAGGCGTTGTTGCGTTGCAGAATGCGGGGGCTGACGTCATCTTGATGAACTTGCAGTACAGTCCGCGGACCGAAACGATGATTTCGGCGCAGCCCTTCCTAGATAATATGCGCGTGGTGGCGCAGGAGCACGACATCCCACTGTTCGATCGTTTCGCGATCATGCGGCAGTGGAATGATCAGGGCCAGTTCGACCTGTTCAGCCCGTCCCGCGGGCCGGAGCTGGCCAAACAGGTCCATGATTGCCTTGGCCGGGCGTTGGCGCGGTTCGTGATCGACGCAGCCCATCTGGAGCCGGCCCAGCAGCAAAATTGAGGTCTAGCGTTAATGAGTTCTCTCCGCCCTTTTTGCCTAACGACATGGCTGGCGGCTTCTGCAGCCGCAGTGCTGTTGTTGCTGGCGCCGGCCGCATACGCACAGGCGCCGGCCGAGCAGCCGACACCTGCGCAGCCGGCTGATCCGGCGTCCACGTCGCCTCCCCAGACCACCGTTGCCGCGAGGTCGCCAGAGCAGCGCGGCGTCACGTCGCGCGCCATCGACAAGGTCAAGGAGGTCGCAAAGTCGGCCGCGGACATCTTCAACCGTGTGCCCTGCCTGCCGCCGAAGGGCGGTTCGAAGACGATGGGCTCGCTGCCGCATGTTGCCGGCAAGCTCGTCGCCGGGCTGCCTGTCGTCATCGTCGCGTTCGGCTCGTCGTCGACTCAAGGGTTCGGCGCGAGCTCGCCGGAGTTCAATTACCCCAATCGCCTCGCCGCGCAGCTGCGCCGGCACTACCCGACCGCCGACATCACCGTCATCAATGCCGGCGTCGGCGGCGAGGACGCCCCCGAGATGATGAAGCGCCTCCAGACGCAGGTGATCGACGTGCATCCGGATCTCGTGATCTGGCAGGTCGGCACCAACGCCGTGCTGCGCAATCTCGATCCCGGCGACACCGTCAAGCTGGTGGAGGAAGGCATCAGCCGCATTCAGGCCGCGGGCGACGCCGACGTCGTGCTGGTCGATCCGCAATATTCGCCGGCCGTCAACCAGCGCGCCGAGAGCGCCGGCAAGATGGTGACGCTGCTCGGCAAGGTCGCCGAACTCCGTCACGTCGGCATCTTCCCCCGCTTCGAGGTCATGCGCGACTGGCACGAGAAGCAGGCCATTCCGGTCGAGGGCTTCGTCATCGCCGACGGCCTGCACATGAATGATTGGGGCTATGCCTGCTTCGCCCAGCTGCTCGGCGACGACATCATCCGTTCGGTCGGTCAGATCAAGCTGGGTGTGAACGTGCCGGCGGACGTGAGAACGTACCGGCCGATGTAGGTCTACGCTTACCCTCCCCTGGAGGGGGAGGGTCGCTACGCATGCAGCGGAGCGGAATGCGTAGCGCGGTGGGGTGACGGTCTCTCCCCGTCCAACAGTGCCCGAGTGGAGAGATCACCCCACCCCGCTCGCGCTTCGCGCGATCGACCCTCCCCTCCAGGGGAGGGTAAGAGCCTCACGCCTTCTCCAGCGCCGCGGTGAGATCCTCGATCAGATCATCGGCATGCTCGAGCCCTGCCGAGAAGCGGATGAAGCCCTCGCTGATGCCGAGCGCGGCGCGGTCTTCCGGCTTCAGGCGCTGATGCGTCGTGGTGGCCGGATGCGTGACGAGGCTCTTGGCGTCGCCGAGATTGTTCGAGATCTTCGCCAGCTTCAATTCGTTGAGCACGCGGAACGCGGCCTGCTTGCCGCCCTTGACCTCGAAGCCGACCAGGGTCGAGCCGCCGCGCATCTGCTTTTTCACCAGAGCGGCCTGCGGATGATCGGCGCGGCCGGGGTAGACCAGCCGCGAAATCTTCGGATGGCTCGCCAGCACCTCCGCGATGCGCGCTGCGGTATCGGTCTGCGCACGCACGCGCACGCCGAGTGTCTCCAGGCCCTTGAGCAGGACCCAGGCATTGAACGGCGAGATCGAGGGGCCTGTCTGGCGCATGAAGTTGTGGATGTGCTCTGCGATGAAGGCTTCCGACGACAGGATGATGCCGCCGAGGCACCGGCCCTGGCCGTCGATGTGCTTGGTCGCGGAGTAGACGACGACGTCGGCGCCCAGCGCCAAAGGGCTCTGCCAGATCGGCGTTGCGAACACGTTGTCGACCACGAGCCGTGCGCCGCCCTTGTGCGCGATCTCGGCGATGCCGGGAATGTCGAGCACGTCCAGCGTGGGGTTGGTTGGGCTCTCCAGGAAGAAGGTCTTGGTGTTCGGCCGCAGCGCGCGCTGCCATTGGTCGAGATCCAGCCCGTCGACCAGCGTGGTCTCGATGCCGTAGCGCGGCAGCAGGTCCTGGACCACGTAGAGGCACGAGCCGAACAGGGCGCGCGAGGCCACGACGTGGTCGCCGGCCTTGAGCGGCGCCAGGATCGCGGTCGTCACCGCGGCCATGCCGGTTGCGGCCGAGCGGGCGGCCTCGGCGCCTTCCAGCTCGATCATGCGGCGCTCGAACATCGCGATGGTGGGGTTGGAGTAGCGCGAATAGATGAAGCCGGGATCCTCGCCCTTGAACCGCGCCTCGCACTCCTCGGCGCTGTTGTAGACGTAGCCCTGGGTCAGGAACAGCGCCTCCGACGTCTCGCCAAATTGCGAGCGCAGGGTGCCGGAATGGACCAGGCGGGTTTCGGGACGATAGGCAGCGGGCGACTTCGACATAGGGTACCTCCGACGTGACCGCCGCGTCGAAAACGGTCACAAAAAAACCGGCCTGGATATCTCCACGGGCCGGGATCACAGAGGTCCCCGGCCTGTTTAGCGACTTATTTAACGTGGCTGCAAGCCGGCCGGCTCAAATCACCACGGGATAAGTGATGCTCATATTCCGCAATGCCCTTTCCGTCAAGGCGTCCATCGGATAGCCGTAAAAGGCTTGTATTTCCGGCCTGTCCGAATGCATGAGACCCCGATGAGGACCCCCGGTTGACGTTCACGGTCGCGCCCGACGCCAATGGTATCCTGCCCGACCGCATGATCGCGGCGATGGCGGAGGCAGGCCTCATCCTGCCCGCTTATGACTTCGTCGAGAGCCAGATCCAGCCGGCCAGCCTCGACCTCCGCCTCGGCGACATCGCCTATCGCGTCCGCGCCAGCTTCCTGCCCGGTCCCGGCGCCACCGTCGCCGAGCGCATCGACGAGTTGAAGCTGCACGAGTTCAGCCTCGCCGATGGCGCGGTGCTGGAGACCAACTGCGTCTACATCGTGCCGCTGCTGGAAAGCCTCGCGCTGCCGCCGGAGATCGTCGCCGCCGCGAACCCCAAGAGCTCCACCGGCCGGCTCGACGTCTTCACCCGCGTGATCGCCGACGGCACCCGCCGCTTCGACATGATCGGTGCCGGCTATCACGGCCCGCTTTATGCCGAGATCAGCCCGAAGACGTTTCCGGTGCTGGTGCGCGAAGGCTCGCGCCTCAGCCAGGTGCGCTTTCGCACAGGCGACGCCATCCTCAACGCCGACGAGCTCGACGCCTTGCACGCCGCCGAGCGCCTCGTCGACATCGACGATGCCGATCTCTCCGGCGGCGTCGCCGTCTCCGTCGATCTGTCCGGCGAGAAAGCGAAGGGCTTCGTCGGTTACCGCGCCAAGCGCCACACCGGCGTCGTCGACGTCGATCGCCGCTCCGGTTATGCAGTGGAGGATTTCTGGGAGCCGATCGCCGCGCGTCCCGACGGCAGCCTGATCCTCGATCCCGGCGAGTTCTACATCCTCGCGTCGAAAGAGGCGGTGCAGGTGCCGCCCGACTACGCCGCGGAGATGGTGCCGTTCGATCCGCTGGTCGGCGAATTCCGCGTGCATTATGCCGGATTCTTCGATCCCGGCTTCGGCTATGCCGGCGCCGGCGGGCAGGGCGCACGCGCCGTGCTGGAGGTGCGTTCGCGCGAGGTGCCGTTCATTCTCGAGCATGGCCAGATCGTCGGTCGCCTCGTCTACGAGAAGATGCTGGCCCGTCCCGATGCCATGTACGGCCAGCGTATCGGTTCCAACTACCAGGCGCAGGGCCTCAAACTTTCGAAGCATTTCCGGGTGTAGCCCGATCCTGTAGCCCGGATGGAGCGCAAGCGTAATCCGACAAAGTCTCACTTGTGGCGCGATCCCGGATTACGCTTCGCTGCATCCGGGCTACGAGGTGATGACCATGACCAATCCATCCGAACTCGACGCAAAGATCGCCGAAAGCGTCGCGGATGCGCTGATCTATTCGGATCGTTCCGGCACGATCATGCGCTGGAACGGTGCCGCGACGACGCTGTTCGGCTTCGCCGCAGCGGAAGCGCTCGGACAGAATCTCGATCTGATCATTCCCGAACACCTGCGCGCCGCGCACTGGAAAGGCTTCGACGCCGCGCTCGCGAGCGGCACGATGAAACTTGCGGGCAAGCCGACGCTGACCCGCGCGCTGCACAAGAGCGGGCGCAAGCTCTACATCGAGATGACGTTCGCATTGGTGCGGGATTCCGGCGGCAACGTGCTGGGGTCTGTCGCAATGGCGCGCGACGTCACCGAACGGGTCGAGCGTGAGCGCGCAGC
>JAEYTQ010000181.1 GCA_023433965.1 Pseudomonadota bacterium
TCGTGATTGGCACGCGCCGCTTCAAGGTGATCACCGGCGGCGGCCATGCGCTCGACCAGGTCATGCTGTATTGCGCCGACGACAAGCTGTTCCTCTCCGCCGACCAGGTGCTGAGCAAGATCTCGCCCAATGTCAGCGTCTGGGCGGTCGAGCCCGACCAGAACTCGCTCGGCGAATACCTAGCCTCGCTCGCCAGCCTCACCACGACGCTTCCCTATGACGTGCTGGTGCTGCCCGGCCACGGCGTCCCGTTCTACGGATTGAAGACCCGCATCAAGCAGCTCGCCGACCACCACGAAGAGCGCTGCCGGCTGATTGCGGAAGCCTGCCGCGAGGTGCCGCAAACCTCGCGCGCCCTGGTGCCCGTCGTGTTCAACAAGCACGTGCTGGACGAGCACCAGATGGGCTTTGCCGCCGGCGAACTGGTCGCCCACGTCAATTACATGATCGTCGAGGGCCGGCTGACGGCCGAGACCAAGGACGGCGTGCTGAGGTTCAGGACGACCTAGACGTTTTCGTCAGGGCCGGGCTTGTCCCGACATGACGAGTCGTAGCGCCGCCTCACTTCATGTTCGCGATCGCGTGCAGCGCCGCGATGTAGCCGAATGGTCCTAGGCCGCAGATCACGCCTGTGGCCACGAACGAGATCTTGGAGTGGCGGTGATATTCGTCGCGGGCGTGGATGTTGGAAATGTGCACCTCCAGCACCGGGCCCTCGAATATCTTGATCGCGTCCATGATCGCCACCGAGGTGAAGGAGAAGCCGGCCGGGTTGATGACGATCGCGTCGGCATCCTGCCGGGCCGACTGGATCAGATCGACCAGCACGCCCTCGTGGTTGGACTGGTGGAAGGCAAGCTCGAGCCCGAGCCTCGCGGCGGCATCCTCACAACGCGCGTTGACCTCCGCGAGCGTCGTCGTGCCGTAGATGTGCGGCTCGCGGATGCCGAGCATGTTGAGATTGGGACCGTTGAGGATCATCACGCGCTTCATCGGAAGGTCCTTTTGTAAGCCTGGATTGAGCATGCTGTCCGGGCCAGGGGCGCATGCGCTGAGAGACTCGGATTGGATGAGGCGGCCGCGGCCAAGAAAAGCGTGCGCCGGGCCGCGAAGGAAGCCCAGGGCCCGGCCTAGCTCGCCCCCCGGCGGATGGTGCAGAGCAGCATTATATCTCGCGCGCACTTGATCGGGATCAACCTGCACCGCGCACGATAGGGCATTTTGACCAAATGCCCACACGGCCAAATGTGGGATAGCGCATAGACATTGGAGCTGGAAAAGCTCTAAGAAGATGCGGCCCTTTGGTCAGGTTCCGTTGCAGGTTTCGCCGATGGATTACGCCCAGTTCTTCAATTCCGCCCTCGATCGTCTCCACACCGAGCGGCGCTATCGTGTGTTCGCCGACCTCGAGCGTACGGCCGGCCGGTTCCCGCATGCGGTCTGGCACTCGCCCAAGGGCAAGCGCGACGTCGTGATCTGGTGCTCCAACGACTATCTCGGCATGGGCCAGCACCCGAAAGTGGTCGGCGCCATGGTCGAGACCGCGACGCGCGTCGGCACCGGTGCCGGCGGCACTCGCAACATCGCCGGCACGCATCATCCGCTGGTGCAACTCGAGGCCGAGCTCGCCGATCTCCATGGCAAGGAAGCCGCGCTGCTGTTCACCTCGGGCTATGTCTCGAACCAGACCGGCATCCCGACCATCGCGAAACTCATTCCGAACTGCCTGATCCTGTCGGACGAGCTCAACCACAATTCGATGATCGAGGGCATCCGCCAGTCCGGCTGCGAACGGGTCGTGTTCCGCCATAATGACATGGCGCATCTCGAGGAGCTGTTGAAGGAGGCCGGCCCCAATCGGCCGAAGCTGATCGCCTGCGAGAGCCTTTATTCCATGGACGGCGACGTCGCCCCGCTCGCCAAGATCTGCGATCTGGCCGAGAGGTTCGGGGCGATGACCTATGTCGACGAGGTCCACGCCGTCGGCATGTACGGACCGCGCGGAGGCGGCATCGCCGAACGCGACGGCGTCATGCATCGCATCGATGTGCTCGAAGGCACCCTGGCGAAAGCGTTCGGCTGCCTCGGCGGCTACATCGCCGCCAACGGCCGGATCATCGACGCCGTGCGCTCCTACGCGCCCGGCTTCATCTTCACCACTGCGCTGCCGCCGGCGGTCTGCTCGGCCGCGACCGCCGCGATCAAGCACCTGAAAACCTCGAGCTGGGAGCGCGAGCGCCACCAGGACCGCGCCGCCCGCGTCAAGGCGATTCTCAATGCCGCCGGCCTGCCGGTGATGTCGAGCGACACCCACATCGTGCCGCTGTTCGTCGGCGATCCCGAGAAGTGCAAGCAGGCCTCCGACCTCCTGCTCGAAGAGCACGGTATCTACATCCAGCCGATCAACTATCCGACCGTCGCCAAGGGCACCGAGCGCCTGCGCATCACGCCCTCGCCCTATCACGACGACGGCCTGATCGATCAGCTCGCCGAAGCCCTGCTCCAAGTGTGGGATCGCCTCGGCCTGCCGCTGCGCGCCAAGTCGCTGGCGGCGGAGTAGGTCTGTCTTACCCTCCCTGGA
This sequence comes from Pseudomonadota bacterium, assembly GCA_023433965.1. Classification (GTDB taxonomy): domain Bacteria; phylum Pseudomonadota; class Alphaproteobacteria; order Rhizobiales; family Xanthobacteraceae; genus Bradyrhizobium. Next base: position 2,582 of record JAEYTQ010000181.1, read on the forward strand.
GGGGAGGGTAAGAGCCAGCCGCTCGTCTTGCAGCTTGGCGGCGCCCTCGGTTCCCGCGCCGGCCAGGCATTTCGCTATCGCTTCGCCCCATCCAACGCGCTAGGTTTGCCGGGATAATGAGCTCGGGCGCTGGCAGCGTCCAGGGAGAAGCGCGCTCACCATGCTGCACGACTGGGGCGTGATCGCCGCCGCCATCGGCTACATCGGCTTTGTGTTGATGGTGGCGAC
>JAEYTQ010000272.1 GCA_023433965.1 Pseudomonadota bacterium
GCCCTCCTGCACGTATTGACGCGCGTCGGCCAGATAGTCGTGGCCGAACCCGGTCGGCAGGTTCTTGGCCTGCTTCTCGAGGAAGTCGACAGCCTGGCCCACAGTGACGCCCGGCATCGGCACCGCCTGGAAGGTGGCGGAGTTGAGCTGGTTGTAGTGCGACAGCGCATTCGGGTCGGTCTTGGTCCGGATCGAGACGACAGTGGATAACGGAAGCTGCTGGCCGGTGTTGGTCGTCACATAGAAGCCGGCGAGCGATTCCGGCGAGAGCCGCTTGGCGCGAGGCACCTGCGGGATGACCTGATACGACCGGCCCTCGAGGTTGAACCGATTGATGTAGTTGCCGCCGAGCAGCACTGCGAGCGTACCACCGAGATTCTGCATGTTGACGCCGAGATCCTGGGCCTTGACCCGATCGATCGTCACCTCGACGTTGGGCTGGTTGTAGGCGAGATCGCTGTCGGAGACGATGAACATGCCGCTCTTTCGCGCGGCGTCCTTCAGCTTCTCCATCTGCTCATAGACGGTCTGGAAGCCCGCGGTGGAGTTGATCACCATCTGGATCGGCAGACCGCCCGGCCCGCCCGGCAGCGGCGGCAGGTTGAATGCGAAGGCCTGCACGCCCTCGATCTTGGAGAGTTCGGCCTGCACCAGCGGCTTCAAGGCGATCGCCGAGCGCTTGCGCTCGTCCCACGGCTTGAGCAGCATGCCGGCGATGCCGCCCTGCGGGCCGTTGATGCCGTTCAGCACGAAGCGCAGATCGGTCTCGGGGAATTTCGCGAACTCCTTGTCGAGTTTCTCGCCATAGAAATCGAGATAGTCGATGTTTGCGTATTTCGGAGCCTTGGTCACCGCGAACACGATGCCCTGGTCTTCCTCAGGCGCCAGCTCCTTGGAGGTGTGCATGTAGAGGAAACCGACGAGACCGAGGATCGTGATCGCGAACAGGCCCGTGATGGCCTTGTAGTCGAGCGAGCGATCGAGCCTGCGCCCGTACCAGCGCGTCATCGCGCCGAACACCCGGTTCACGAGCTTGGCAAAGCGGCCTTCTTCGGTGTTTTTGAGCAGCACCGAGCACATCATCGGCGACAGCGTCAGCGCGATGACACCCGATACGATGACCGACCCCGCCAGCGTAAAGGCGAATTCGCGGAACAGCGAACCGGTGAGGCCGCCGAGGAAGCCGATCGGCGCATACACCGCCGCAAGCGTGATGGTCATCGAAATGACGGGCCCGACGATTTCGCGCGCGCCCTGCAGCGACGCCTGAACCGGTGTCTTGCCCTCCTCCAGTTGGGGGTGGATGTTCTCCACCACGACGATGGCGTCGTCGACGACGAGACCGATCGCCAGCACCATCGCCAGCAGCGTCAGGAGGTTGAAGCTGAAACCCAGCGCCAGCATCATGGTGCAGACGCCGATCATCGACAGCGGAATGGTGACGACGGGAATGATGACCGAGCGAAGCGAGGCAAGGAACAGGAAGATGACCACGATCACGATGATCACGGCTTCGCCCAATGTATTCCGCACCTCGTCGATCGAAGATTGGATGAACTTGGTCGAGTCGTAGGCGACCTTCATCTTCATCGAGGGCGGGAGGTTGCGCTCGAGTTCGGGAAACAGCGCGCGCACACCCTTGACCAGCGTCAGCGGATTGCCTTGTGGCGTCGCCTGCACGCCAATGAAGATCGCGCGCTCGCCGTTGAAGGCGACACTGGCGTCCGTGCTCTGAGCCGCAAGCTCGACGGTGGCGATATCCTCCATCCGCACGAAGCCGCCGTCCTTGGCCTTGACGATCATCTTCTTGAACTGGTCGACGTTGGTCAGACCCGTATTGGTCGAGACATTCGAGACGATCAGATAGCCTTTGGTCTGGCCCGCAGCGGATTGAAAGTTATTGGCCTGGATTGCCGCCGCAACGTCCGCCGGCGACACATTGCGGCCCGCCATCTTCACAGGATCGAGCCACAACCGCATCGCAAAGGTCTGGCCGCCGAGGATGTCGGCCGAGGCGACACCGTCGACGGTCGAAAGCACCGGCTGCACGACGCGCGTCAGATAATCCGAGATCGCCGAACCCGAGAGCTCATCGGACGAAAAGCCGAGATACATCACGGCCGTGGTCTGGCCGGTCGTCTTGGTGACGATCGGGTCGTTGGATTCCTTCGGGATCAGGTACTTCACCGAGTTCGTCTTCGCCAGCACCTCGGTGAGGGCCTGGTTGGGATCGAAATTCAGCTTGATGTAGACCTGGATCGTCGAGGTGCCGAGCACCGATGACGAGGTGATGTAGTCGACGCCCTCGGCAGAGGCGACCGCCTGCTCGATCGGCGTGGTGATGAAGCCCTGGATCAGGTCTGCGGACGCGCCGGGATAGACGGTCGTGATGTTGATGACCGTGTTGGACAGCTTCGGATATTGCCGGATCGGCAGCACCATCGCCGCACGCAGGCCGATCAGCAGGATCAGCAGGCTGACGACGACGGCCAGGACCGGTCGTTTGATGAAAATGTCGGTAAGGGCCATCGCGGCGATCTCGATTCTATATCTCAAGAGACGTGATCCGGCCGGGCCGGATCACGTGAGTGCGTGTATCAGTAGCGCGGCGGCTGCGCCGGAATCGGCGGCATCGGATCGGTCGAAATCGACACCGGGGCGCCCGATTGCAGCTTGAGCTGCCCAAGCGCGACGACCTTGTCGCCTGCTTTCAGGCCCTTGACGATCTCGACGCGACCCTCGACCCGGCTGCCGGTCTGCACGAAGGTGCGCACCGCCGACAGGCTGGTCTTGCCATCCTCTTCCTTCTTCTCGGCGATCACGAACACGGAGTCGCCGTACAGCGTGTAGTCGACCGCCGTTTCCGGAACGGTGATCACGGCGGGCTTCTCCGGCAGCACCACGGTGGTGGTGACGAACATGCCGGGCTTCAGGATCTTCTCCGGATTGGCGATCGTCGCCTGCACGCGGATGTTGCGGGTATCGGTCGAGATCTGCGGCTCAATCGTGGTGATCTTGCCTTCGAAGGTGCGGCCCGGATAGGCGTCAACCTTGAGCCGGACGGCCTGGCCGACCTTGAGGCTGCCGGAGTCCTTTTCGGTCACCGTGAAGTTGGCCCACAGTTCGGACAGGTCGGTCAGCGATACGATCGCCGTGCCGGCGGTCAGATACTGGCCGACCTCGACATTGCGCATGCCGAGATCGCCGGTGAACGGTGCGCGTACCAGCTTCTGCGAGATCAACGCCTCGGTCTTGGCGATGCCGGCGAGCGCCTGATCGTAGGCGGCCTGCGCAGTATCGACGGTCGCCTGCGGACCGAACTGGCGCGCCGCCAGCTGCTTGGCGCGATCGAGCGACAGCTGGGCGACGGTGGCCTGCGCCTTGTAATTGGCGAGGTCGCCTTG
>JAEYTQ010000495.1 GCA_023433965.1 Pseudomonadota bacterium
AAAATTCATTCAAACTAATATTCCTGAGAAATTTCGAAAAGTAGGTATGATGACTTTATGAATTTAGTTAACCCCTTGTCATCCTGAGGAGCGGCCGTAGTGGCACTGTTCTCTCAACAACATCACCCGCTCCGAAGGACCACAACCGCACCGTTCTGTAGGTATCCTGAGCCGCCGTCACTTAAACTCTTCGCATAAAACGATGCGGCGAAGGATCTGGTACGATGGGTGAGCTTAATGTTTCTTCCTTGGCGTTTCACCAGCCATCGCTTCAGCGTAGGCTGGCCTTTCTTCCCTTGGCGGTAAAAAAAATCAAATGCTCTTCAGCCTTTTCCTTTCTTCCAAATATTTTTCAAACGCACCCAAAGAATAACTACTCAAATTCCGCGCAGCAGTCAACCCACCCTTTTGCGCCACCAACACACCGTATTTAATATTTTGAAACTCCTCTATCGTATGCGCATCCGGGTTAATACTCAGCATCACCCCCTTCTCCATCGCGTAATCAATCCAGCGCCAGTCCATGTCCAAACGGTTTGGATTAGCATTGATCTCAATCGCCACATGATGATCCTTACATGCGTCAATGATCGCTTTATGATCAACAGGATATCCCTTACGCCTCAGCAATAATCTACCCGTCATATGTCCGAGGATGGTAGTGTAAGGATTGGTAATCGCACCCAGCAATCTTTTCATTGCTTTTTCTTCATCCATATTCTGGTTGCTGTGTATGGATGTGATCACCAGGTCGAAACCCGCCAGCACCTCGTTACTGTAATCAAGACTGCCATCATTCAGGATATCACATTCAATACTTTTAAAAATGCGGAAAGGCGCGTATTTTTTATTGAGCTCGTCTATTTCCTTGTGCTGTTGTAAAATCCTTTGCTCATTGAGTCCGTTTGCATAGAAAGCCGCCTTAGAATGATCAGAGATCACGTGGTATTCAAACCCCAGCCGGATCAGTTCCTTCACCATGTCCTCGATAGTATAAGAGCCATCACTCCAGGTACTGTGCGAATGCACCAGCCCTTTAACATTGTTCACCTGTATCAGGTCATCAGCTTTCACCTTTCTTCCAATGAAATTTTTATCTTCTCTCAGGTAAGGAGGAAGATGCGGAATGCCTGCAGCATCAAAAACAGCTTCTTCACTGGACAGGTTACCTGTTGACTTATAATTCTGTTTCCACGATTCCAAAAATTCCGTACTGCAGCTTGTTTCAAAAAGCAGTGAGCCAAAATTATCATCAGTAGCCTGGTGAAAACAAAGCAGCAATGCATTTTCCGCGCTCACGATCAGCAGGCCATCCCGGTCAGTTACCAGTTGCACCTGTTCAGTGATGATATAATTTTTCAGCAAATCACCCGGTATGTTCGTGACCCACTCCAGTGTTTCGATCACTTCCAACTGCCGGCGGTAGGCACCGGTGATCTCCAGCCTGTAGTCAGGAAATTTATCTTTCAGCTTCAGCGTATAGGCTTCCGCGAAAGCTTCGATCCGTGCATACAAATATTTCCCTGCATTCTCCTGCTGGAATTTAATCGCGTTCAGAATATTAAGCTGGGTCTTCTCACCAAATCCTTTTTTCTCGGCCACCTTGTTTTCTTCGCAGGCCTTCGACAAAGCTTCGATGGTGTCGATGTGCATCTCCTTCCAGAGGGTATGGATTTTTTTGGGACCAAGACCTTTGATGTTCATCATTTCAAGAACACCTTCAGGCGTTTTGGTGATTAAGTCCTTCAACGCCTCCATGGTGCCCGTTTCCAGGATCTCCACCACTTTTTTACCTACACTTTCACCAATACCCCTGATGGAAAAAATCTTATGGTGAGGCGTATTCGCAAGTTCTGACGGAAGTTTTTCAATGGCAAAGGCAGCGGAAGAATAGCTCTTCGATTTGAAAGCATTCTCTCCATGGATGTCCATGAGTTTGGAAAGAAGCGATAGCTGGTCGGCGATGGAGTAGTTGTCCATAAGAAGCAAATGTAAGTGAGAGTATTAGCTTTTAGCCATTGGCCATTGGCCATTGGCGTGGGGTGCAGAGAAGGGAAGAGAGGCTATTGGCTGTTAGCCATTGGCCATTGGCGGGTAGTTCAGAGAACGGAGGGTCAACGTAGGGACATGCCAACGGCATGTCCGTAGACGAAAGGCCAATAGCTGCTCATTTACAGAATGGATTTGTAGGGATATGCCAATCGAAAGTCCGCTCATGCAGGTAGTCATAAATAAACAATTCAAAAACGGCCTGTCTATTCATTAAGTGAACCTGTTACCAGGGATCATTTCCTCAAGCAATTCAGACTATGTAACCATGTCAACGAAATCTTACCCACTTGCGAGTTGAAGTAGGTTCAACCGTACCTGGAAATATTGGCTTGTCTGTATTCATGGAACTTAGCGTATACCAGGCACCTGAAAAATATTTGGTCCAACAAAAACCCTCTTATGTGTGTTAGCTCCACGGACATGCCGTTGGCATGTCCCTACGCATGCCCTCCGTTCTCTGAACCAACCGCCAACGGCCAATGGCCAATAGCCAACAGCTTCTCTCG
>JAEYTQ010000505.1 GCA_023433965.1 Pseudomonadota bacterium
GGCTGCATCGCCGCGCCGGCCGGGTGCGTTTCCGGGGAATTCGCTTCCCCTCTCCTGCGATCTTGCGGAGGCCCCGATCCGATCAGGCCGGAACCCTTGAAGTAGCGTTCTGCAGTCAGCACAAAGAGCGCCGTCGAGGCCACCAGCACCCAGGAGTCGACTTGTTCGGAGCGCCGCAGCGGCATTTAGGCGTCCTGTCTCTGGTTGTGACGCCTTCGCCGCGCCGCTGTGAAGCCCGCCAGTCCAATTGCCGCGAGCATGAGGCCGAGTTGCACGGGCCGGTTGGTGCGAACGGCACTGGCGGCTCTGCCATGGCCGCGCTCGCCGGGCGCGAGCGGGGCCAGGGGAATCGACGTTGCGACCTCCTTGACGGCTTGCTTGACTGTTCCGCGGGGAATCCGCGGGCTGGCGATGGCAACGCGCATCCGGCTGGCCAGCGGCACGATCGGCTTGGTCGGCCGCTTCATCATGGACATCGCGATACCTACGCAGATCCCCGCCAGCACGAGCAGCACCGCGCCGACTGCGCCAAAGCCCCAGAATTGTCCGTAAGTGATGGCGACCCAGCGATACAGGGCTATCAGGCCGACGAAGAAAGTCGCGATTGCGAACAATCCAGCGACGGCAAACAGGCCGGCCGCGATCGCATAGGACGTTACCCGCCCCGTGGCCTGGCTGGTGCGGTCACGCAGATACGACTGCGCGGCGCGCTTGAGATGGTTGACCTTGAGCGCCATGCCGGCGCGCAGCAATTCGCCCGATGGCGCGAGCATGCGGACATCCTCCGAAAGCAAGAAAATTCTCGGAGGATGAACGTGGCGCCATTTGAGTTGTTCCGACGACGTACGATCCGTCGCGATGAATCAGCCGAGATCGGCGGCCGCGATCCAGAATACCTCGCCCTCGGAATCCTCGGTGTCGAGCCAGAGCAGCGGCAGCTCCGGAAACGCCTCGTCGACCAATTCCCGGCCGCGGCCGATCTCGCAGATCAGCCCTCCATCCGGCGTGAGGTGGTCGGGCGCCTCGCGCAGGATGCGGCGCACCACATCGAGGCCGTCGGCGCCGCCGTCAAAGGCGAGCTTGGGCTCGGCGCGGCACTCCGGCGGCAGCGCCGCCATGCCTTCGGCGTCGACGTAAGGCGGGTTGGTGATGATCAGGTCGTATCTGCCGCCGCCGAGCGGGGCGAACAGGTCGCCGCGATAGAGCCTGATCCGGTCATCGAGCCCGTATTCGCCGACATTGCGCGCGGCGACCTCGAGCGCACCCTTGGAGATGTCGACCGCGTCGACGGTGGCATTCGGAAAGTGATGCGCGGCGAGGATGGCGAGGCATCCCGATCCCGTGCAGAGATCGAGCACGCGCGTCACCGCCATGGGATCGTCGATCAGCGACCCGGCCTCGCCCTCGGCACCGAAATGCGAATCCAGGAGCTCGCCGATGAATGAGCGTGGAACGATGACGCGCTCGTCGACATAGAAGGGCAGGCCGCGCAGGTAGATCTTGTTGACGAGATAGGCGGCCGGTTTGCGCGTGGTGACGCGACGGTGGATGAGATCGAGGATGGTCTTGCCTTCCGCGGCGGTGACGCGCGCGTTGGCAAAGGTGTCGAGCTGCTCGGGATGCAGATGCAGGGCCTCGCAGACCAGGAAGGCGGCTTCCGCCACCGGATCGGTGGTGCCGTGGGCAAAAGTGAGCCTGGCCTCGACGAAGCGGCTCACGGCATAGCGGACGAAGTCGAGCAGGGTGAGGAGCTCGCCGGGCCGCGCCTTCGCAAGCTTCGGCGCGGCGCGGCCGCGCACGGTCTTTTTTGCAGCTCTCGCCATCAGGATTTCGCCCAGCGTGCGGCGGCTTCGTCGTCGCGGGCGTGGGCCTCGACCCAGCCGGTGCCGGTGGCGCTTTCTTCCTTCTTCCAGAACGGCGCGCTGGTCTTGAGATAGTCCATCAGGAACTCGGCCGCCTGGAACGCGGCCTGGCGGTGTTGCGAGGCGGTCAGCACCAGCACGATGTTCTGGCCCGGCATGAAGCGGCCGACGCGGTGGATCACCGTGACGCCGTTCAGTGGCCAGCGCGAGGTCGCTTCATCGACGTGACGCCCGATCTCTTCCTCGGCCATGCCTGGATAATGTTCGAGTGTGAGAGCCGAAATCTTCGCGCTGTCGTCATCGGCACGGCAAATGCCCGAGAAGCTCACGACGGCGCCGATGTCGGTCCGGCTCCGGGTCAGAACCGCGATCTCGCGGGCGAGGTCGAAATCGTCCTCCTGGATACGGATGGTGACGGGGCAGGCCGCGACAGGGGTGGTCATGGGCTAGCCGCCGGTCATGGGCGGGAAGAACGCGATTTCGCGGGCGCCTGCGATCGTCGCGTCCTGCTTGACGTGCGCGTGGTCGATCGCGGCGCGGATCACCTTCGGCTTTTCGAACGCATAGGCATAGGCTTCGCTCCGGCCCGAGAGCCAGGCGATCAGCTCCTCGACGGTGCGCACGCCGGCCGGCGGCTCGATCGTCTCCTCGGCCTTGCCGACGCGCTCGCGCACCCAGGCGAAATACTTCACCTTCATCCCGCGTCCTCCTCGATGAGGTGATGGATGCCGGCGCGGAAATAGTCGTATCCGGTGTACATGGTGAGGATCGCCGAGGCCCACAGCAGGGCCAATCCGATCATCGAGACGACGGGCACCACGACGTCGCCCGCCGGGCCTGCGAGCAGGAAGCCGATCGCAACCAGCTGGACCGTGGTTTTCCACTTCGCAAGCTTGGTCACGGGAACGCTGACGCGGAGCGCAGCGAGGTATTCGCGCAGGCCCGAAACCAGGATCTCGCGGCACAGGATCACGATGGCTGCCCACAGCGACCAGCCGTGGATGATACCGTCGGCCGCCAGCATCAAGAGGCAGGAGGCGACCAGCAGCTTGTCGGCGATCGGATCGAGCATCCGGCCGAAGGCCGATTGCTGATTCCAGATTCGCGCATAATAGCCGTCGAGGTAATCGGTGATCGCAGCGGCGATGAAGATGGCGACCGCAACCCAGCGCAGCCAGAGCGGCTGATCCAGAATCGACTGGGCATAGATGCACCCGACCACGACCGGGATCGCGGCGATCCGGCCATAGGTCAGGATGTTCGGGAGGGACATCGCGCGCCTGGTCGTCCCTCGTGTCGTGGCGATGTTCATCCGTCCTACCAATACCGCTCAAGCCTGAAGGTCAACCGTTCCGCGTCCCAGATGGGGCGAGGGATGCAACGACCATATGACCGCTGCCCCCTTTAGTTCATCCCGGCTGGGGATGGAAATACTCGAAAATCCTGCGGGCGCTCTCGGCGCTCACCCCCGGAACCTTGCCGAGATCGGCGATCGAGGCCCGTTCGATCTCCTTCAAGGTCCCGAAATGATGCAGCAGGGCACGTTTGCGTGACGGGCCGATGCCGGGAATCTCCTGCAAACCGGCCTCGCGGATGTCCTTCTTGCGCAGCTTGCGGTGCGAGCCGATGACGAAGCGGTGGGCCTCGTCGCGCAGGCGCTGGATGAAATAGAGCACGGGATCGCGCGGCTCCAGCTTGATCGCCTCACGTTCCGGCATGAACAGGGTCTCGCGGCCGGCATCCCGGTCCGGTCCCTTCGCGACCGCCATCAGCGACACCTGGGTCAGGCCGAGATTTGCGAAGATCTCCCGCACGGCGTTGAGCTGGCCGCGGCCGCCGTCGATGATGACGAGGTCGGGCCATTGCGGGAAATCGTCGTCCTTGGCCTTGTTGCGTTCCGTGGCGCCGGCGTCCTCGGGCGGATTGATCAGGCGCTTGAAACGGCGCTCAAGCACCTCGCGCATCATGGCGAAGTCGTCGCCGGGCGTGGTCCCTTCCGACTTGATGTTGAATTTGCGGTATTGGTTCTTCACGAAGCCGTCGGGGCCTGCGACGATCATGGCGCCGACCGCGTTGGTGCCCTGGATGTGGCTGTTGTCGTAGACCTCGATGCGCTTGGGCGAATGCGGCAGGCTCAGCGTTGCGGCCATGGCGTCGAGCAGACGGCTTTGCGTGGCGGTGTCCGCGAGCTTGCGGCCGAGCGCCTCGCGCGCGTTGGTCAGCGCGTGGGCGACCAGCTCCTTCTTCTCGCCGCGCTTGGGCGCGATGACCTCGACCTTCCGGCCGGCCTTGATCGAGAGTGCATTGGCGAGCAGCTCGCTCTCCTCGATCTCGTGCGAGAGCAGGATGTTCCTCGGCGGCGGCTTGTCGTCGTAGAACTGCGCGAGAAACGAGCCGAGCACTTCTTCGGGCGTAAAGGTCTTTTCCGCGCGCGGGAAATAGGCCCGGTTGCCCCAGTTCTGGCCGGTGCGGAAGAAGAATACCTCGACACAGGAGAAGCCGCCCTCCTGGTGGATGGCGAAAACGTCGGCTTCCTCAACCGTGCGCGGATTGATGCCCTGCTGCGACTGGATCGCCGAGAGCGCGGCGAGGCGGTCGCGGTACAGCGCGGCGCGCTCGAATTCGAGCTCACCCGCCGCCTTCTCCATCTCGCCGGCGAGCTCCTGCTTCACCGCATGGCTCTTGCCGGAGAGGAAGTCGCTCGCCTCGCGCACGAGCGTCGAATAGCCGCCGAAATCGATCTCGCGGGTACAGGGGCCGGCGCAGCGGCGGATCTGGTGGAGCAGGCAGGGCCGGGTGCGGCT
>JAEYTQ010000507.1 GCA_023433965.1 Pseudomonadota bacterium
GGCCTCCATGGTGCGCCCGACTCGTTCGATTGTGGTTACTGGACTCCCCATATCGGCCGTACAGCCCGAATTGGAATGTGCTGAAAAGGAAATCAGTTGCCGCCCAATTTGTGAGCAGTCGGAGGTCTGCATTCCCTAAGGCACCCCGTCAGTGACCAACGCCCGTGCCATTCCGAAGGTTGCTGCGGAGGGGTAGGAGGCTTTGCGAAAATTGCCGGGGGTTGATGCGCGTTTGATCGGCAACTTCCGGCGATGCGCCGGCTGCTTCAGAATCGGGCGGTTTTTCCGGAGTTTTTGCAGTGCAGCTTCACGCAATGGTGTGCGCCTATGACGCAGGTCGCTGCGGGCGGCGTGCGCGCGCCAAGGCGACCTTGATCGTGGCCGAAACCGGCCCGCCCTGCGGCCTTTTGGCACGCAAAATGCTTGTAGAGGGCCGGCCGATGATGGCCGGGTACAAACGTGCGGGGCTCTCAACCCCACCTTTCGCATCATCTACAGAGAGGCTCAATGACCAAGTACAAGCTCGAGTACATCTGGCTCGACGGATATACGCCGACTCCGAATTTGCGCGGCAAAACCCAGATCAAGGAATTCGCGTCGTTCCCGACGCTCGAGCAGCTTCCGCTCTGGGGCTTCGACGGCTCCTCCACCCAGCAGGCCGAAGGCCACAGCTCCGATTGCGTGCTGAAGCCGGTCGCGGTGTTTCCGGACGGCGCGCGCACCAACGGCGTGCTGGTGATGTGCGAAGTCATGATGCCAGATGGCAAGACCCCGCATCCCTCCAACAAGCGCGCCACCATCCTGGACGATCCCGGCGCCTGGTTCGGCTTCGAGCAGGAATACTTCTTCTACAAGGATGGTCGTCCGCTCGGCTTCCCGGAATACGGCTATCCCGCGCCGCAGGGGCCGTACTACACCGGGGTCGGCTACAAGTTCGTCGGCGACATCGCCCGCAAGATCGTCGAAGAGCATCTCGACCTCTGCCTGGCTGCCGGCATCAACCATGAAGGCATCAACGCGGAAGTCGCCAAGGGCCAGTGGGAATTCCAAATCTTCGGCAAGGGCTCCAAGAAGGCCGCTGACGAAATGTGGATGGCCCGCTACCTGATGCTGCGCCTCACCGAGAAGTACGGCATCGACATCGAGTTCCACTGCAAGCCGCTCGGCGACACCGACTGGAACGGCTCCGGCATGCACGCCAACTTCTCGACCGCCTATATGCGCGAAGTCGGCGGCAAGGAGTATTTCGAGGCGCTGATGGCGGCTTTCGAGAAGAACCTGATGGACCACATCGCCGTCTACGGCCCGGACAACGACAAGCGTCTGACCGGCAAGCACGAGACTGCGCCGTGGAACAAGTTCAGCTACGGCGTCGCCGATCGTGGCGCCTCCATCCGCGTTCCGCACTCCTTCGTCAACAACGGCTACAAGGGCTATCTGGAAGATCGTCGTCCGAACTCGCAAGGCGACCCCTACCAGATCGCCTCGCAGATCCTGAAGACGATCGCGTCCGTGCCGACCGACAAGAAGGCCGCGGCCTAAGATCCTCCCGGCCCGGGCTGGGGGGCTGGCCCGGGTTGGTCTCAATCCGCCGGAGCTGCAAGGCTCCGGCGGATTTTTTGCATTTGGATGACAGCTCTTCGTGTAGTCCGCCCAACTTCGCCGCGCGAACCGCGGCGCTGGCCGGCAAGCGTAGCCTGCGCCTGACCGCAGCCCTCAAGCTGATCCATCGGGTCTGACGAGCCTTGAATTTGTCGGGGTGACGACGCAACGTGACGATCATGCGGACCTCCCTCGTTGCCATGCTCTTCGCGCTCGCCGCGCCGCTGACCGCGCAGGCGCAATCGGCCGATCTCGTCTTGTGCGACCGTGTTGCCGCCGACCCCAGCGATCCCGACAAGCCGGCCGAGGTGAAGGGCGTGGCGGAGATTGCGGCCTCCGACGTGGCGACCGCCATCAAGTTCTGCAAGCAGGCGGCGCCATCCTCGCGGCGCGCGATGTTCGCGCTCGGCCGCGCCTATGCAGCCAATCGGCAGACCGGCGAGGCGATGGGGGCCTGGCGCAAGGCCGCCGACAAGGGGTCGAGCGCGGCGATGGTCGAGCTCGGCGTCGCCTACGCCACCGGCTCGGGCCTCGCCAAGGACGAGGCGCAGGCGCGAAAGCTGTTCGAGAAGGCGGCGCAGGCCGGCAATCCGCGCGGCGTCAGCAACCTTGCGGCGCTCGGCGGCGCGGGCGGCGCGTCGCCGGCCGATCCCGCCCAGGCACGCGCGCTGCTCGGCAAGGCCGCCGAGACCAACGCGGAGGCGCAGTACCAGCTCGGCCTGATGCTGTCCGAAGGCGCGGGTGGCGCCAAGGACGACGTCGCGGCGCGTGCGCTGTTCGAGAAGGCGGCCGCGAAAAATCATGCCGGCGCGCTGGAGCGCATGGGCGCCTTCGCACAGGAAGGCCGCGGCGGTGCGAAGGACAAGGACGCGGCGAAGGCCTATTACGAGCGCGCCGCCGCGCTCGGCGACGAGGATGCCAAGAAGGCGCTGGAGCGCATTCGCTGTCCCTACGCCATCAAGGACAAGCAGGGCAAGCTCGTCACCACGCTGTGCTTCTGATTCACGTTTGCTGTCACGCCAGAGACGTCCAGCGGTTCACTTCAGGTAGTCGGTGAGATCGTTGCGGATTCGGTTCGAGCGCGATCGTTCGCGAACCGGAACGCAAACTCGAAAACAACCCCATGCACAGTAGCCAAGCCGTTGAAATCACACGACTGCGGATTTTTCGAAGTGAATTTGACACGTCGGGCAAAACAGGAGCATATTGGCATCGTGGCGAACGTGCGTTTCGTGGCCGTTGCTGCCCGGAAAAGCCGGTGGCTTCACCGCGGCGGCGATGCTAGGTAGCCGGAAATGCTCTCCGATTTTGCGGGTTCAAGACGTTGCTGGACGGGCTCTACAAGGTTGAGTACGGCGTCGCCGGAGGGTTCGGCCGCAGCATCATGTGCCTGCATGACGGCAAGATGCTGGGCGGCAATTCGGGCTTTGCGCATCTCGGCAGCTATGTCGAGCGTGACGGCGAGATCGTTGCCCAGGTCATCACCGAGCGGCACAATCTGG
>JAEYTQ010000544.1 GCA_023433965.1 Pseudomonadota bacterium
TGACGGCTGCGCACCAGCTCATAGGCGATGGGAGCTGCCAGGAATCCGACCGCCGAGCCGACGCCGGCATTCGAGGGCACGATCACGCGGGAGACGCCGATCTTCTCGGCGACGCGCGCCGCATGCAGCGGCGCGGCGCCGCCGAACGCGATCAGCGTGTGCTGGCCGACCACGGCACCGCGCTCGACCGCGTGCACGCGCGCCGCGCTCGCCATGTTCTCGCAGACCACCTCGTGCACGGCGTATGCCGCGGTTTCCGCGGAGAGGCCGAGCGGTGCACCGACATCGCGCAGCAGCGCCTGCTTCGAAAGCTCCGGATCGAGCTTGATGGTGCCCGCCGCGAACGCGTCGGGATCGATCATGCCGAGTGCGACGTCCGCATCCGTCACCGCGGGACGCTGGCCGCCACGGCCGTAGCAGGCGGGTCCAGGCTCCGACGAGGCGCTCTCCGGGCCAACGGTGACGCGCTTCATCGCGTCGACATGTGCGATCGAGCCGCCGCCGGCGCCGATCTCGACCATCTCGATCACGGGAATGCGTACCGGCAGGCCGGAGCCCTTCAGGAAGCGCGCGGCTCGGTCGACCTCGAACACGCGCGAGGTCTCGGGCTGGTATTTCTCGATCAGGCAGATCTTCGCCGTGGTGCCGCCCATGTCGAAAGACAGCACCTTGCTCTCGCCAAGGCGAGCCGCGATCTGCGCCGCGAAGATCGCGCCGCCGGCCGGGCCGGATTCGACGAGACGCACCGGAAAGCGCCGCGCGGTCTCGATCGAGGTGACGCCGCCGCCCGACGTGACGAGGTAGATGGCGCCGCGAAACTGCTCGACCTGCAAGGCATCGGCCATGCGGGCGAGATAGCCGTCGATCAGCGGTTGCACATAGGCGTTCGCAACCGCCGTTGAGGTGCGCTCATACTCGCGGATCTCCGGGCACACCGCCGACGAGGCCGTGACCGAGATGCCCGGCATTTCCTCGCTGATGATCACGGCCGCGCGGCGCTCGTGCTCGGGATTGGCATAGGAATGCAGGAAGGCGATGGCGACGCTCTCGACGCCGAGCTCGCGCAATTTCGGCGCGAGCGCACGCACCGACGCCTCGTCCAGCGGGAGCCGCACGGCGCCGTGCGCGTCGATGCGCTCGGGCACGGTGAAGCGGAGGGCGCGGGGCGCAAGCGGCTTCGGCTTGTCGATGCCGAGGTCATACTGGTCGTAGCGGCTCTCGGTGCCGATATCGAGCACGTCGCGAAAGCCTTCGGTCGCGATCAGCGCGGTCTTGGCCCCGCGCCGCTCGATGATCGCATTGGTCGCCAGCGTGGTGCCGTGAATGAAGACATCGATGTCGCTGATATGTGCACGTGCATCCGCGAGAATGAGTCGCATTCCGTCCAACACCGCCTGCTCGGGGCGCTGCGGCGTCGTCAGTACCTTGCGGGTTTTGCGATCCTGCCCCACGTCCAGCACGATGTCGGTGAACGTGCCACCGATATCGACGGCAAGCCGCACCTCGGCTCCCTCAAGCATTCCAATTTCTCCGTGGTGATCGTCAAGACATGGGTCCAAAAGCGCAGCAAGTCCCGTGCCATGAGCCATGCCGACAGCTGTGCCCGGCTATTTTGCGCGGCACCTATGCAATAGGCAAGGCGGGTTCACCGCCGGTGCGATCAGAGCAGGAATGCGAGTGCCGCTTCGCAGCGCTCCTCGACCTTCAGCGTCAGGAGATCGTCGGCGCGGGTGCGTCCGAGGTTGACGGCAGCGATCGGAATGTTGCGCTGCGCAGCCGCCTGCACGAAACGAAAGCCGGAATAGACCATCAAGGACGAACCGACGACCAGCATGGCATCGGCCTGCGCCAGATGATCCTGCGCCGTCGCCACCACGTCGCGCGGCACGTTCTCGCCGAAGAACACCACGTCGGGCTTGAGGATGCCGCCGCAGGCTTCGCACGAGGGCACCTCGAAGGAGGAGAAATCCTCGCGCTCCAGATCGGCATCGCCATCGGGCGCATCGGCGGCATCGAGCGTCAACCATTGTGCGTTGGCGCGGCCAAGATCGTGCTGAAACGCCTCGCGCGGCGTCTTCGCCCCGCAGCCCATGCAGCGAACCAGGTCGAGCCGGCCGTGCAGGTCGATCACCTGCCGATGGCCAGCCGACTGATGCAGCCGGTCGACGTTCTGGGTCAGCAACATGCCGCACCGGCCGTTCGCCTCGAGCCGGGCCAGCGCATGATGCGCATCGTTCGGCCTCGCTTGGCCGAACCGCCGCCAGCCGATCAGGCTGCGCGCCCAATAGCGCCGGCGCGTCTGCTCGTCCGAGATGAAGGCCTGGAAATTGACCGGCTGGGTCCGCTTCCAGTTGCCGTGGCTGTCGCGATAGTCGGGGATCCCGGAATTGGTGCTACAGCCGGCGCCGGTCAGCACGAACAGGCGTTCGTGCCGGCCGATGAAGTCCTGGAGCGGGGGTCTTGCCGGAGGGGCATTCGTCATGGCGCATGATGTAGTTCGCGCCGGCCGGTTCTGCCAGATGACGACAATCTAGCGCAGGTTGCCGCATCGCCGCTATAGCGGCGATCGGCGTCTCGTGAGATCGAGCGGACGAGCTTGCTCTTGTCCCGCGATCCGCGCGGCCTGCTGCAGCGTCAACCTGAATTCGTCCCGCTTCTCGTGTATCGAGGCGATCGCGTGCCCGACCGCAACGCCGAGACCGACCAGCGCGGCTTCGGAGAGCTGCAGGCTCGCCTCGATGGTTTCCGGCACCACGTCGGTTGCCCCGATCGCA
>JAEYTQ010000735.1 GCA_023433965.1 Pseudomonadota bacterium
GGCTATATCCGCATTACCTCGTTCAACGAGCAGACCACCGACGCCCTGAAGAAGGCGATCGCGTCGATCACCAAGCAGGTCCCATCGGAGAAGCTTGCGGGTTACGTGGTCGATCTGCGCAACAATCCGGGCGGCCTGCTCGACCAGGCCGTGTCCGTGTCGAGCGCCTTCCTGCAGCGGGGCGAGGTAGTTTCGACCCGTGGCCGCAGTCCGGACGAGACCCAGCGCTTCACGGCGCATGGCGGCGACCTCACGAGGGGCAAGCCGATCGTGGTGCTGATCAACGGCGGCTCGGCCTCGGCCTCGGAAATCGTCGCCGGCGCGCTGCACGACCACAAGCGTGCGACGTTGATCGGTACGCGCTCGTTCGGCAAGGGCTCGGTGCAGACCATCATTCCGCTCGGCTCGAGCAACGGCGCGCTGGCGCTGACGACGGCACGCTACTACACACCGTCGGGCCGCTCGATCCAGGCGCAGGGCATCGCGCCCGATATCGAGATTCTCCAGGACGTTCCGCCGGAGCTGAAGGGCCGGATGGACACCATGGCGGAATCCCAGATGCGCGGACATCTCTCAGCCGGCGAGGGCGGCGAGCAGACCGGATCGCAATCCTACGTTCCGCCGAAGGAGGAGGACGACAAGGCCCTGCATGCGGCATTCGACTTCCTGCACGGCGTCAGCGCGAATGCCGTTGCCTCAAAGCCGGGCTCGAAGGCGGCGGTGCCGAACTAGGCTTGACGAGGCTCCAGATATGGATCGCCCGGGAGCGACGACGTTCCCGGGTGATTTTCGTTCGAGCCTCTGTCTCGAAGACCCTAACCCACCTCGCGGCGGCGGCTCTCGCTGCCTTCGCGCCGGGCGAGCCGGCTGCGGTGCAGTGCGAACAGCTCCAGCACCTTGTCGGCGGGCTTCGCAGCGCTGAACAGATAGCCCTGCATCTCCAAGCACCCGAGCGTGCGAAGCAGGCGCTGCTGCTCCTCCGTCTCGACGCCTTCGGCCGTGGTGGTCATGCGGCGGGCGGCCGCCAGATTGACGACGGCCTGAACGATGCTGGCGGAGCCGTCGGGGCGGGCGATGTCGTCGACGAAACAGCGATCGATCTTGATCTTGTCGAACGGAAAGCGGTGCAGATAGCTCAGTGATGAGTAGCCGGTGCCGAAATCGTCGAGCGCGATGCGCACGCCGACGGCGCGGAGCTGGTGCAGGATCGCGAGCGCGGCATCGTCGTCACGGATCAGGACCGCCTCGGTGATCTCGAGCTCGAGCCGGCTCGCCGGCAGGTTCGAGGCGGCGAGCGCCGCCATGATCTTCAGCGCCAGCGTGCCGCTCTTGAACTGCACCGGCGAGACGTTGACGGCAAGGCGGATGTCGTCGGGCCAGCCTGCTGCGTCCCGGCACGCGGTCGCCAGCACCCATTCGCCGATCTCGTTGATCAGGCCGGTATCTTCGGCAATCGGGATGAATTCGGCAGGCGAGACCCAGCCGCGCCCTGGATGGCGCCAGCGCACCAGCGCCTCGCAGCCGGTGATGCGGTCGTCCTTCAGCCCGACGCAGGGCTGGTAATAGACTTCGAGACCTCCTTGCGCGATGGCCTGGCGCAGGTCGATCTCGAGCTGCCGCCGCTCGCGGACCTTGGCGTGCATCTCGGGCTCGAAGAAGCGGTAGGTGCGGCGCCCGGCGGACTTGGCCGCATACATCGCCATGTCGGCGTTCTTGAGGATCTGGTCCAGCGCCGTGCCGTGCTCCGGAGCGAGCGCGATGCCGATGCTGGCGTCGGTGGTGAGATGATGACCCATGCAGTCGAACGGCGTACGGATGGTCTCGAAGACGCGCGCGACGAGTTCGTCGACCTGGTCCGGCGACGTCACCGCGCTCTGCACGATGGCGAACTCGTCGCCACCGAGCCGCGCCACGAAGTCCGCCGGGCCCGCACAGCGGCGCAGGTTCGCGGCGACCGATTTCAGCAGCTCGTCGCCGACGAGGTGGCCGAGCGCATCGTTGACGCCCTTGAACTCGTCGATGTCGATGTAGTGCACCGCGATCTGTTCGCCGTCGCCGACGGCGGCAAGCTCTTGCCGCAGATGCTCGTGGAACATGGCGCGGTTGGGCAGATCCGTCAGCGCGTCGTAATGGGCGAGGTGGGTGATGCGCTCCTCGATGCGGCGGCGCTCCGTGATGTCCTCGTGGGTCGCGACCCAGCCGCCGTCCGCGAGCGGTTCGTTGAGGATGTGGATCGACCGGCCATCGGCGGTATCGACCACCATGGAGTTGCGGACATGGATGTCCTTCAGCACGAGTGCGACGTAAGCGTCGACGTCGCCCGTGAACGAGCCGCTTGCCTTGCGATGGGCGATGATTTCGTGGAAGCTTGAGCCGGGCTTGACGATCTCGGCCGATAGTCCGTACATCTCGATGTAGCGCTGGTTGCAGACCACGAGCCGCTGGTCGGCGTCGAACAGCAACAGGCCCTGGGTCATGTTGTTAACGGCGCGGTCGAGCCGCTGTTTCTCCAGCGTCAGCCGTTCGCGCGAAAGACGGTGTTGCTCCAGCAGCTTGCGCACCACCGCGATCAGCACGCCGGCGATCGCGAGCGCGGACGAGGCGGCGATCGAGATCAGCATGCCGATCTGCTCCCGCCAGTCCGTCAGGGCCGCCGCGCGTGTCGTGGTGGCCATCACCAGGATCGGGAAGTGGGGCAGGGCTCGCGAGGAGATCAGGCGGTCCTCGCCATCGACGGGACTGGTGAAACGGCCGCCGAAATGATCGAGCCAGAACACCCTCTGATGCTCGAACGGACCGGTCTTGAAGTTTCGTCCCATCAATTCTTGGGAATGCGGATAGCGAGCGAGCAGTGTGCCGTCGCGATGCAGCATCGAGATCGTCGCGCCCTCACCGAGCACGACGGAGGCGAAGAATTTCTCGAAAATGGCGGGCTCGATGCCGCGTCCGACCACACCCAGGAACTCGCCGCTGGGTGCAACGATCCTCCGGGCTACCAGAATGGTCCAAGCGCCGGAGACGCGGCTGTGCAGCGGCTCGATCAGGACGTCGGGCGAATGGGGATCGTACTTGAAGGTGCGGAAATAGGCGCGATCGGCAACGTTCACCTTTGGGGCCGGCCAAGCCGTCGACGAATTGATCAGATTGCCTTCGGCATCGATGATGTTGACGCCGCCCATGTAGGGCAGGGCGTCGATCTTCGATCGCAGCATCCGGTGGACGTCCTCGCCTGAGAGGTGCTTGCGGTAGTCCGCGCCCCTCGTGATTCCGGCGCTGCGGACATGGTCGACGAAATCCTTCTGGATGACCGCGAAATCCTGCAATTGCTGATCGAAGTGATGAGCGAGCAGCAGCACGGTGTTCTCCAGCTCGCGACCGGAGTTGCGCAACGCACGCTCGCGGAAGTTCTGCGCCATCAGGACCGACCCGATGGCGATGGCCGCGATCAGCAGCGTGCCGCCGACCACCAGCCAGCGGATCGGCCCGCTGCGCACGAAGATCTGGTCAAACAGACGACTGCCGAATTTCATCTTCATGCTGGATCATTTGCCGCGCACACGTCAGGATCAATTCATGAGCCTGAGAACACCCGTTGGTTTACGGGGACGGTGTGGAGGTAAAGTTAGGAAGCGCGGTTAACGAAGCATGAAGGGTTACGCGCGAAAGCAATCCATGCGCGCCGAGAAGTGGCTCGGCGAGGCGGGCGCGCTTCAGGCGCGGTAACGGCCGGACTTGCCGCCGAGCTTCTCGACCAGATGGATGCCCTCGATACGCACGCCGCGTTCCACGGCCTTGATCATGTCGTAGATGGTGAGACAGGCGACCGAGACGGCCGTGAGCGCCTCCATCTCGACGCCGGTCGGGCCGGTCACTTTCACGCTGGCGCGGACGAGGCAGCCCGGCAATCTTGCGTCCGGCTCGATGTCGACGGTCACCTTCGACAGCGCGAGCGGATGGCACAGTGGGATCAGCTCGGAGGTGCGTTTGGCGGCCATGATTCCGGCGATGCGCGCCGTGCCGAGCACGTCGCCCTTCTTGGCGTTGCCCGACACGATCAGGTCGAGCGTTGCCTTGGTCATGACGACGCGGCCTTCCGCGACCGCAAGCCGCTCCGTCGCGGGCTTGTCCGAGACGTCGACCATCCGCGCCTCGCCGGAGGCACCGATATGGGTGAGGGCGGGGGTCGTGACCTTCGAAGGCCTGGTCTTCGAGAGCTTGGTCTTCGAGGGTTCGGTCTTGGCGGCCTTGCGTGCCATGTCAGCGCGTATCCGTCGCGCGGGTCGCACCCGTGCGCGCGAGCAGCGCGCGCGTCGCCGCGGTGACGTCGGCCTGCCGCATCAGGCTTTCACCGACCAGGAAGGTCGAAATGCCGACGCGCTCGAGCCTGGCGAGATCGTGGGGTGTGAAGATGCCGCTCTCGCCGACCATCAGCCGATCCCCCGGAATCAGCGGCGCCAGCGCCTCGCTGGTTGCAAGCGTGGTCTCGAAGGTCCGCAGATTGCGATTGTTGACCCCGATCATGGGCGAGCGGAGCTCGAGCGCACGGTCGAGCTCGGCGCGGTCGTGGATTTCGATCAGCACGTCCATGCCATGGGCGATGGCGGCGTCTTCGATGTCCCTGGCGGCGGCATCGTCGAGCGCCGCCATGATGATCAGGATGCAGTCGGCGCCGTGCGCGCGGGCCTCGGCCACCTGATAGGTGTCGAACATGAAGTCCTTGCGCAGCACCGGCAGCGAGGTCGCCGCCCGCGCTGCCACCATGAAGTCGAGATGGCCCTGGAACGACGGCGTGTCGGTCAGAACCGAGAGGCAGGCGGCACCGCCCGCCTCATAGGCTTTTGCGAGTGCCGGCGGATCGAAATCGGCGCGAATGAGCCCCTTGGACGGCGAGGCCTTCTTGATCTCGGCGATCAGCGCATAGTCGCCACGGGCGTGCCTGGCCTTGATCGCCCGCACGAACCCGCGCGGCGCGGCTTGCGCCTTGGCCTTCGCTTCGATGGCCGCGAGCGGCTGCGCGCGCTTGGCCGCTGCGATCTCCTCGCGCTTGTAGGTTTCGATCTTGGTCAGGATGTCCGACATGTCAGGCTCAGCCGTTCGAGACCGCGATCAGGTGCTTCAGCTTCGCGTTCGCAGCGCCGCTGTCGATCGACTTGGTCCCGATCGCGACGCCCTCCTTGAGGTCCTTGGCGCGTCCGGCCACGACCAGCGCGGCCGCGGCGTTCATCAGCGCGACGTCGCGATAGGGGCTCGGCTTGCCGTCGAGCACGCTCTGCAGCGCGATCGCATTGGCGTCGGCATCGCCACCCTTGAGGGCGCCGGCCTCGCAGCGCGACAGCCCGGCTTCTTCCGGCGTGACCTCCAAATTCCGGATCTCGCCGTTGTGGAGCGCGGAGACGAAGGTCGGGCCGGTGAGGGTGATCTCGTCGAGAC
>JAEYTQ010000715.1 GCA_023433965.1 Pseudomonadota bacterium
CATCATGGCCGCGACGTTAGCATGACATTTGGATCAAGCCGATATAAGCATGGCGGGGTATAGCCAAATGCCCCCCGCCGGTCATTGCGAGCGGAGCGAAGCAATCCCGGATCTTCCCACAGCGGCAGTCTGGATTGCGCTCGCAATGACGCGGAAGGGGGCGCGGTTCCAGAATGGGACTTGATCGTCACGGACACGGATCGGAAATGAAAGTCATCGGCCTTGCAGGCTGGAGTGGGGCGGGCAAGACCACGTTGTTGACGCGGCTGATCCCGCATTTCAACGCGCAGGGCTTGCGCGTCTCCGTGATCAAGCATGCGCATCACCGGTTCGACGTCGACGTGCCGGGCAAGGATTCCTGGCGCCATCGCGAGGCCGGCGCGGCGGAGGTGCTGGTCGCCTCGTCGAACCGCTGGGCGCTGATGCATGAGTTGCGCGGGGCGGCCGAGCCGCGGCTGCCGGAGCTGCTTGGCAAGCTCTCCGCGGTCGATCTCGTCGTGGTCGAGGGGTTCAAGCGCGAGCCGCATCGCAAGATCGAGGTGCATCGCGCCGGCAACGGCAAACCGCTGCTGTTTCCGGACGATCCGGGCATTGCCGGGATCGCGAGCGACGTCGCGATTGACACTCGGCTGCCCACTGTCCATCTCGACGATATCGCGGCTGCCGCGGCATTGATGCTTCGTGCTGCGATGCCGGTCGAGGAAGCGGTGGCAAGAAGCGCCGCGATACGCTGACGAGGCACCATGGCGCAACTGTCGGACGATTGCTTTGCCTTCGGCGGACCGATGATGTCGGTCGACGAGGCCGTTGGCCTGATCACGACCCGCGTCAACGCGATTGCCGATCTCGAGACCGTGGCGCTGGTCGATGCCGACGGACGCGTGCTCGCGCGGGACGTGGCCGCACCTCTGGCGCTGCCGCCGTTCACCAACTCCGCCGTTGACGGTTACGCCGTGCGCAACGCCGACCTTCCGAAAAGCGCCGAGCAGGCGTTTCCGCTCGACGGCCGAATTCAGGCCGGCGGCCTTGCGCAAGCGCCGATCAAGCCCGGCCACACCGCGCGCATCTTCACCGGCGCGCCGATGCCGCCGGATGCGGAGCCCGTCTTCATGCAGGAGGACGTCCGCATCGATGAGATCGGGAAGATCGTGCTGCCGCCGGGCCTCAAACCCGGTGCCAACGTCCGTCCCGCGGGCGAGGACATTCCGCGAGGTCAGATCGCCCTCCATGCCGGCCAGCGCCTGCGGCCGCAGCATGTCGCGCTTGCCGCAGCGTTCGGACTCATCAGGCTCGACGTCGTCAGGCGCATCCGTGTCGCCGTGTTCTCGACCGGCGACGAGCTGGCATCACCCGGCGAACCGCGCGCTGCCTCGCAGCTGTTCGATTCCAACCGCTTCATGTTGATGACGATGTTGCGCCGGCTCGGCTGCGAGGTCAGCGACCTCGGCATTCTCCGCGACGAGCGCACCTCGCTCGCGAGCGGCCTGAAGCAGGTGGCAGGGCGCCACGACCTCATCCTCACCACAGGCGGCGTCTCGACCGGCGAGGAGGACCACGTCAAGGCGGCGGTGGAGAGCATCGGCTCGCTGGTGCTGTGGCGCATGGCGATCAAGCCGGGCCGTCCGGTGGCCATGGGAATCATCGACGGCACGCCGCTGATCGGGTTGCCCGGCAATCCGGTGGCGAGTTTCGTGACGTTTGTTCATGTGGTGCGACCGACGGTTTTGGCCCTGGCGGGCGCGTTGCCGCAGCCTTTGACTCCCATCCCGCTCCGGGCGGCGTTTGCTTACAAGAAGAAGGCCGGGCGGCGTGAATATGTGCGCGTATCGCTGCGGCGGGCGCAGGACGGCTCGTTGGAGGCGATGAAGTTCCCACGGGAAGGGGCCGGGCTGCTGTCCTCGCTGGTCGAGACCGACGGCCTCGTCGAGCTCGGTGAGGACATCACGAACGTCGAGCCGGGACAGGACGTGGGCTTCCTGTCCTACGCCGATCTGCTCTAGGGGCCTTCCGTTGACGCGATCGCTTCGTCCCGCCATGTTGCGGCCATGACAAGAACGACGCTCGATCTCACCGGACTGAAATGCCCGCTGCCCGCCCTCAAGACACGCAAGGCGCTCAAGCCTTTGCAGCCGGGCGATCAGCTCGAGGTTCACTGCACCGATCCCTTGTCGGTGATTGACATTCCGAACCTGATCCGCGAGACCGGCGACAAGGTCGAGATCACCGAGCGCAACGAGGCGCGCATCGTGTTTCTGGTCGAAAAGAGTGACGCCTCTTAGACCGGCGAATGTCCACCGGTCGCGACCCTTGACTATCGGGGAAGACTTTCTGATCGCCCATGCGTCGCAAGCGGGAGCGTACCCTGCGCGCTTCCGCGATACGATTTCGCAATCGCAGCATGGGACGCCTTTATTGATCTCCGGGCCAATACAGGCTTCGCTCGATCGTCGGGCGCGTTGTGACAAGCGCAAGGCCGTGTCCGGGTAGCCCATGTGGTTGAGCCTTGGATCGCACCTAACCGCTTCAGTGAGCGCGACATTCTTCTTGGCATCTGGCATGCCAAGGGCTAAGACTGGAGCCGTTCCAAAAGACGAGATCGAGACGAATCGATGAGCCACGACGTGCATGAGGTCCGCCCCTTCGAGCATCCCGGTGAAGGACGCCGGCGCGCCAAGGCCACCCCGAAGGGGCGGCAGGTCGACCCCATAGCCGCGCACGAGATCGAGCTGCTGCTCGGCGACAGGCCGCGGCGGCGCGACCTGTTGATCGAGTATCTGCACCTGATCCAGGACAAGTACCGCCAGATCTCGGCTGCGCATCTGGCCGCGCTTGCCGACGAGATGAAGCTCGCCTTCGCCGAGGTGTTCGAGACGGCGACGTTCTACGCGCATTTCGACGTGGTGAAGGAGGGCGAGCCTGACATCGCGCCACTGACGATCCGCGTCTGCGACTCCCTGACCTGCGCGATGCTCGGTGGCGAGAATCTGCTCGAGGATTTGCAGAGCGCGTCCGGCCCCGGCATCCGTGTCGTGCGTGCGCCCTGCGTCGGCCGCTGTGACACTGCGCCGGCCGCGGAAGTCGGACACAATTTCGTCGATCATGCCACCGTCGCGAACGTGATGGCGGCGGCAAAGGCCGGCGACACTCACGCACATCTGCCCAATTATATCGACTACGACGCTTATGTCGCCGGCGGTGGCTACAAGCTGCTCGGCCGCGTGCGCTCGGGCGAGTTGTCGAAGGACGATCTCCTGAAGGCACTCGACGACGCCTCGCTGCGCGGCCTCGGCGGCGCCGGCTTCCCGACGGGACGCAAATGGCGCGCCGTGCTGGGCGAGCCCGGCCCGCGGCTGATGGCGATCAACGGCGACGAGGGCGAGCCCGGCACGTTCAAGGATCGCTATTACCTCGAAACCGATCCGCATCGCTTCATCGAGGGCATGCTGATCGGCGCGCATGTAGTGCAGGCGAGCGACGTCTACATCTATCTGCGCGACGAATATCCGGCCTCGCGCGAGATCCTCCAGCGCGAGATCGCAAAGCTGCCGCCGGGCGGGCCGACGCTGCACCTGCGCCGTGGCGCCGGCGCTTACATCTGCGGCGAGGAATCCTCGCTGCTGGAGAGCATCGAGGGCAAGCGCGGCCTGCCCCGGCACAAGCCGCCTTATCCGTTCCAGGTCGGCCTGTTCGGTCTGCCGACGCTGATCAACAACATCGAAACGCTGTGGTGGGTGCGCGACATCGTCGAGAAGGGCGCCGACTGGTGGAAAGGTCATGGCCGCCACGAGCGTCACGGCCTGCGCAGCTTCTCGGTCTCCGGCCGCGTGAAAAATCCCGGCATGAAGCTCGCGCCATCAGGCATCACCGTGCGTGAGCTGATCGACGAATATTGCGGCGGCATGGCCGACGACCATCAGTTCTACGCCTATCTGCCGGGCGGCGCGTCCGGCGGCATCCTGCCGGCGTCGATGGACGACATCCCGCTCGATTTCGGTACGCTGGAAAAATACGGCTGCTTCATCGGCTCTGCTGCGATCGTGATCCTCTCCCAGAAGGACAGCGTGCGCGCGGCGGCGCTGAACCTGATGAAGTTCTTCGAGGACGAGAGCTGCGGCCAGTGCACGCCGTGCCGCGTCGGCACCCAGAAAGCCGCGTTGCTGATGCAGAAGCCGGTCTGGAACCGGGCCTTGCTGGAGGAATTGGGCCAGGCGATGCGCGATGCCTCGATCTGCGGGCTCGGACAGGCGGCATCGAATCCGCTCTCATCCGTGATCAAATATTTCCCTGACGAGTTCAAGGAAGCGGCCGAATGACCAAGATTACGTTCGAGCTCGACGGCAAGCAGGTCGAGGCCAAACCCGGCGAGACCATCTGG